>DULK01000010.1 GCA_012840385.1 Syntrophomonadaceae bacterium | reverse complement strand
TGCCGAATTTAACGAACGAGAGCACCATATATGATTTTAAAGCCGGCCCCTTCCAGAGGGGCCGGCCTGCTTATTCCAGACTTGCTTCTTACGCAAGCGGCTGCATGCTGTCCCGGTAGATCGCTCTTACCACGTCCTCTGTAGCCTTGATGGGAGCCATGCTCAAGAGCACATCGAGGGACGGGGTACCGAAGGCCAGCTTGGTGAGTTTGTCGACATCGGCTTCTGTGTATCCGCAATCCTTCAGCTTCTCGGTAACACCCACTGCAAACAGCCACTTCTCGACACCGACGGCACACTTCTCCGCTTCTCCCGGTACTCCCTGCAGGCCGGGAACAATCGGGGAATAAAGGGCAGCCAGGATTTCCGGAACCGCAGGATAGGTGTACTTGATTACAGCCGGCAGCAGCATGGCAAGTCCGAGGCCGTGCGGGAGATCCGGTTTGACAGCGCTCAACGGATGCTCCATGGCATGCGTAAAGTGCAGCAGGCCGTTGTCAAAGCAGATGCCGGCGATCATGGAGGCATAGAGCAGATAGTATCTTGCAGTCAAATCATCAGGATGCGCCACTGCCTGGGGCAGGTAGCGGGAGATCAACCTGACCGTTTCGATTCCCGTCATCAACACATAGGGGCTGGTTACCAGCGAGGTGCAGGCCTCGTTGACATGGTTGAGGGCGTCAACCGCGGTGTAGCGTGTCTGGTTTGCCGGCAGCTTGGTCATGATGGCCGGGTCGTCGATGGCGAACGTTGGGTAAATGGCTTCGGAAACCAGGGCCGGCTTGTATTCCAGTTCGGGAATGCTGGCAACTGCGAACCTGTCAACCTCTGTCCCCGTGCCGTGGGTTGTATTGATGGCGATGATCGGAACGGCCTTTTCGGCCGCGAACTTGAAGGTGTAAAGGTCACGGGCATTGTATTTCGCGTTGTCGGGATGCAGCAGGACCGCACAACTCTTGCAGGTGTCGATAGGGCTTCCGCCGCCGATACCGATTACGGCCTTGGCGCCGAGTTCCTTGGCCATTTTGACGGCCTTATCAATTCCATCAACAGTCGGGTTGGGCACCACTTCGTCGAACATGACGTAGGCAATGCCCCGTTTCTTCAAGACAGGCTCCAGAACATCCCACACACCGGTGACCTTGTAGACGATCTTGTCGGTGCAGATGAGGACCTTATCTATTCCTTCTTTTTTCATCCAGTCTGCAATGTCATTGACTTTCTGGAGAGCGCCCACCCCGAAGTAGCACATGGTACGGGTGCGAATTTCCACTACCTGGTTAACATTCATCTTTGTTTCCCACAACATGAAGCCTTCGACCTCCTTGGAATTGGAATTTGTTTAAATCTTTGAGCTTCCCTGGCGTAGGGACCCCCACCTGTTTCCTGGATTATCTCTTTCAGGAAACACTTCTGTCACAGACATTCCAACCTACCATCAATCCACTAATCGACAATAACAAGAACGCTCCCGTCTTTCACCCCCCCCAACAGATACTAATTTTGCATACGCACACTGTGTTTAGCAAATTACATGCCAGTAATGTCCAACCTCCCAATGCCTAAAAATAACATCCCCACATAGGGAAATATTATGAAAACCAGAGGTACGGGCTTATTAAAACTCATGATGATTAAATATAAGCGATTACCGCAAATGCGGCAATCGCTTACAAAATCGCGTAATACTTAACGCTGTTTTGTATAACAAAATCGCGTCAGCGCCTAACGCTATTTTGTAAATGCCGGTCGTTTTTTCGGCACTTCATGCCTTATTTGCTCAGGTGACTGTCCGCAATGATCTTGCCCGTCTTTTTCTTGCGGCAGTCGGGACACAGGTGTTCCTCTGTGAAATCCGGGCCAAGTTTGGACCTGACATGTTCCAGGATGACCTGCGGCACGAAAGGCCTGCTGCAGCTTTCGCACCTGTCCATTTCAAAGGCCTTGTTCCAGATCTCATACTTACCCGGCATTGTAGAAACCCTGATGGTTCCGGTCGGGCAAACCTGGGCGCAGGCGCAGCAACCGATGCAGTCCGGGGAGGGTTCATCGTACGGAGTAGATACTCTCTTCTCCGTCCCGCGCAGGACGGCGGAAATGGCGTTGGCTCCTACCTTTTCGCAGGCCCTGACGCACAGCCGGCACATGATGCAACTCTCTTCCGGATCGGACGGCGTAATGTCACCGGGGCGGCCGTACTCCTCGTAGAGCTTTTTCATGAATTCACTGTTAGGGGCGCGCCTGTATAAAAGCATGACGATGTTGCGCCTGATCCTTTCAATCTCCGGGGTTGACGTCTTTACCTCGATCTCGCCGTTTACGGGGTAGGTACAGGATGCCACCAGGCGTGTCCTGTTCCCCTCTTTAACCTCAACAATGCACATGCGGCAGATTCCCTGCCCGCCGAAGGCTTCATGATAGCACAGGGTGGGAATGTGAATCCCCGCTCTCCTGGCTGCCTCCAGTATGGTTTCCCCGGAAATTACATCGACTTCGATGCCGTCAATTTTGATCTTCATCTTCCCACCCCCTATTTCACCTTAACAGCCTGGAAGTTGCAGTTGTTGATACACTCACCACACTTGATGCACCTGGATGGATCGATCACATGGGTCTGCTTCTTCTCGCCCGCAACAGCATCGGCGGGGCAGTTTCGCCGGCAACGCCCACAGCCGGTACACAGTTCGGGATCAATGTAAAACTCGGTTAGCTCCTTACAGATACCCGCTGGACACCTGTGTTCCACGATGTGTGCCAGGTACTCGTCACGGAAGTACTTCAAGGTCGAAAGGACGGGATTCGGTGCCGTCCTGCCCAGGGCGCACAGGGCTGCCTGCTGCAGGGTTGCGCTTAGGCTTTCCAGGAGATCCAGGTCCTCCAGCCTCCCCTTTCCCTCGCAGATGCGGGTCAGGGTCTCCAGCAGGAGGCTGATCCCCTCCCGGCAGGGAACGCATTTGCCGCAGGACTCGCCGGCCAGGAAGTTTACGTAGTAACGGGCGACTTCCACCATGCAGGTGCGGTCGTCCATGACGATGAGTCCGCCCGATCCCATCATGGATCCGGCGGCGGTAAGGGAGTCGAAATCAACCTCCAGGTCGAGCAGGTTTTCCGGTATGCAGCCGCCGGAGGGTCCACCTGTCTGCACGGCCTTAAACTTGCGACCTTTCTGGATGCCTTCCCCGATGTCGTAAATGATCTCCCGTAAAGTGGTACCCATGGGCACTTCCACCAGACCTGTGTTGACCACCTTGCCTACCAGGGAAAACACCTTGGTTCCCTTGCTTCCGCTGGTACCGATGGAGGCGAACTCTCTGGCGCCGCGGCTGATGATCACCGGCACGTTTGCCCATGTCTCCACGTTGTTGATCACCGTAGGCTGTCCCCATAATCCCTTCTCAGTCGGGAATATATATTTATCCCTGGGCTCACCCGGGTTTCCTTCAATAGAAGCTATCAGGGCGGTTTCCTCGCCGCAGACAAAAGCTCCTCCCCCCCGGACTATTTCGATGTCAAAGCTCAAATTGCTGCCCAAGATGTTTTTCCCCAGAAAACCGTGCTTGCGAGCGTCCTCAATGGCACGGCCCAGGTGGTGTACGGCCAGGTCGTACTCGTCCCGGACGTAGATGAAGCCGGCAGAGGCTCCGATGGCGTAGGCGCAGATGATCATTCCCTCAAGCACCGAGTGAGGGTCCCCCTCCATGATGCTCCGGTCCATGAAGGCGCCCGGGTCCCCCTCGTCTCCATTGCAGATGACGTAGCGGGGGGTACGCTCCACCGCTGCGCAGGCCTTCCACTTGAGGCCGGTAGGAAATCCCCCGCCGCCCCGGCCGCGCAGCCCGGACTGCAGGACTTCCTCAATCACCTGAGCCGGAGGCATGGTCAAAGCCTTGCGCAGGGCGTTGTAACCGTCCCGGTCAAGGTAGTCCTGGATATTGGCGGGATCGATCTCGCCGATATTGCGCAGGGCGACCTTCCTCTGTTTTTTGTAAAAATTGGTATCCCGATGGGACCTGTAAACCCTCTTTGTAACCGGGTCGCGGTACAAAAGCCGCTCCACCACCGTTCCGTCTCGCAAAGAGGCGACGATCTCAGGGACATCCTCTGCCTTCACACGGCAATAGGTGATTTCGTCCGGCAGTATCTTAACAAGGGGGCCCTTCTCACACCAACCGTTGCACCCGGTAGACTTGGTATAGGCTTGCACCTCGGTGCCTGCTCCGCCGGCCAGTTCCCGCCGGAAGGCCTGGTACACGGCCATACTCCCGTTGGCCTGGCAGCCAGTTCCGCAGCAAACCAGGATCGTCCTGGTCGCCGTGCTATTCATTGACAGCTGGCTCATTGATCTGCCCCCCATGCTCCTTGATAATCTCCCTGACGGCCGCCGGAGTAACCTTGGCATAAACCTTTTGGTTGGCAACCAGAACCGGAGCTATGGCGCAAGCTCCCAGACAGTTCACCGTCTCCAGCGAGAACTCCCCGTCCGGTGTGGTTTCACCGGGCTTGATGCCCAGGCACTGGTAGATTTCGTTGATTAAAACCTGTGAACCCTTGATATGACAGGCGGTACCGTCACACACCTTAAAGTTGACGCGGCCCTTTGGCACCAGGCTGAAGGCCTTGTAAAAAGTAGCCATGCTGTAAACCGTACTCATGGGGGCGTTGACATGCCTTGCGGTCATTTGTAGCCCCTCTTTGGGAAGATAATTGAACTTCTTTTGCAAATCCTGCATGATCGCCAGGATATAACGCCTTTCAGCGGGATAACGCACAATTATTCGTTCCATTTCCTGCAGGGCCGCCGCCTGTTGGGCGTCTCCAGCCATCTTAACCATCCTCTCCTTATTTAATTGGTATTAACAGAAAAGTAAGGGAAGGGGGCGGAAGTCAATTTTGATCCGCCCCCCCTTTGTTATTAACCCCCTGCCATTCTTGGAAAAATCGCTACTTCGTCATCCTGCTTCAGCGGTGTTTCGATTCCTGCCAGGTGTTCTATCGCCCTTCCGTTGACGAGTATGATCACATTCCCGCTCAATTCCCTTTTCTTGCCCACCGCAGGGGGTGCAAAGATCCATTCGGTCAAGCGCTTCCCGTAGTGGCTGCAAAGATTTTCCAGTAATTCCAGCACCGTACCCCCGGTAAAATCAACTGTTTCTTTTACTCTTGTTATGTCGCGCAGCAGGGCGAAAAACTTGACCTTCAAATGGCTCACTTCCTTATAACCCCAACTCCTCAAGCTTTTCAGGGGTTGGCCTGCCATCCTCATCCCAGCCGCGCACCTTGTAGTACTCAGGCAGCATCTCTGATAGCTTGTTTACTGCACCCTTCAGCGGACCTACCTTGATCGGCTCTTTCAACAAACGCGGCGGCAGCGTGTCATCGTCCTTGGTAAAGCCGTTTGCCAGGTTAAAAAGCCGCTCCATGTTCCAGATCCGTTCGCCGATCTTTAAGACATCGTCAACCGTGTACTCCACTCCGGTAGCGGTGCTGAGTTGAGCCGCCACCTCGGGAGCTCCTATGGCGAAGGTGAGGAACAGGCAAATGCCTGAAGAGTCGACAGCGGCGGTAAGATCCTGGAAGATCTTTGTCCAACCGGCTTTCCCTTCGGTCGCCAGGTTATCGAGTTTTTCCGGAATTCCCAGGACCTCAGGAGAGGTCATATAGCCACGCACATGGCAACCGCCGCGGTTGCTCGTGGCATAGTTCAAACCGATGCCCTGCACTCCTCTCGGATCATAAGCGGGAAGTTCCTGCTTTTTCACGCTCATGGAGAGTTCGGGATGGCCGTATTTGGTGGCAAGCCGGTAGGAACCTTCCGCCAGTTCATCGCCGAAGCCTTCACGGTAGGCGGTCTGGCGGGTAAGCTCAACTATTGCTTCGGCATCGCCGAATCTGAGTGCACGACCGGTTTCCTTTTCGGTAATTGCGCCGATCTCAAAGAGCTCCATGGCGCAGGCAATGGTTGAACCCATGGTGATGGGGTCCAGCCCCAGCTCGTTGCAGTAGTTGTTGGCCTTGATGATGGCCGCAAGGTTATCCACGCCGCAATCTGCACCATAGGACCAGCCGGCCTCGTACTCTGGGCCTTCGCCGAAACCTTTGAAGGGGCCGTCCGGCACGTTGACGATCCGGCCGCATCCGATAGCGCACCCCATGCAACCTTTGTTCCGGACCAGGTAGGTCTTGGCCAGTGTCTCCCCGCTCGTGGCATCCGCGTTCGGGAAGGTTCCGGAATCGCGGAAGTTGTTTACCGGAAGGGCTCCGGTCTGGTCGAGGATGTTGATCAGGATCTCAGTGCCGTAGAGGCCGAGCCCTGTCCCCGTCACCGGGTGGGACCTGACCATCTGCCGCGCCTTGGTGAGAGCCTCCAGGAACCCGTCGGGGTCTGCCACCCGGACCGCTCCTGACCCTTTGACGACAACCGCCTTCAGGTTCTTGAAGCCCATCACCGCACCGACACCGGACCGCCCGGCAGCACGGGTGTAGTCGTTCATAATGCAGGCGAACTTGACCAGATTCTCACCCGCAGGCCCGATGCAGGCCACCTTGGCGTCAAAATCGGTCTCCGCCCGCAGGGTATCGGTAGTCTCAATTACATCCTTACCCCAGAGGTGCTCGGCGCAGCGGATCTCCACCTGGTCGTCATTGATCCAGACATAGACCGGCTTTTCGGCCTTGCCTTCGAAGATGATTCCGTCATATCCTGCGTACTTGAGCTCCGGCCCCCAGTAACCGCCCGAGTTGGATGCCGCCATGGCACCTGTTAGCGGGGCCTTACAGACAACATTATATCTACCGCCATTGGTCGCCAGTGTTCCCGTCAGGGGGCCTGTCATAAAGATCAGGTTGTTCTCGGCGCTCAACGGCTCCACCTTCGGATCCACCTCTTTGATCCAGAGGCGTGTCCCGAGACCGCGGGCCCCCAGGTATTTCCTGGCCTCCGCCTGATCGAGGGCCTCTTTTTTGATGGTCCCGTTTGTCAGGTTAATCCGCAGTATCTGTCCTACCCAGCCGTACATTATTTGGCCACCTCCAGTGCTTCCTTAAATTTCGCAGCATAAGCCCGTTTCTTGGCCAGCGTTCCCGACGTTGCTTCCACGTAGGTGATGGCTCCGCCCGGGCAGAATTTGGCGCACTGGGGATCCCCGCCGCAGAGATCGCACCTCAAGACCCGGTTCTTCACCGCATCGAATGTGGCGTTTCCAAAGGGGCATGCGTTGATACACATCTTGCAGCGGATGCACCTGTCATCGTCTACCTCCAGGGCCCCGGTAGCTGCGTTTTTCTTCAGCGCTCCAGTCGGGCAAACCTTCAGGCATGCCGCCGTTTCGCACTGCAGGCACATCAACGGGACGGAAATCCCCTCTTTTTCAAACTGCACCACATTGACACGCGCCGCACTGGGACGGAATTCCCTGTCGTGTTTGAAGACACATGCCAGTTCACATGTCCTGCAGGAAATGCATTTTCCCGGATCAATCATCAATACTTTTGCCATCTTTTGTCCGGCATCTCGAACCGGACACTCACCTCCCCCATTTTTTCGAATTCGCGTAATCACTTTTTTCTCTTTCTACAATACCCTCATGGATCAAACCCCCTTTGATCTCACCTCCTCCCTCCAAGCTGTTTTCAGAAAAATTCATTCTTTTTTCCATGCAAACATCGTGCCAAATCTCGGGTTTTAGAGAAGACCGCTGTTCATGAACTTAAATGAACTTTTTGCAGCAGAATCTTATTATAGATAAACTAAATAGGCATATGAGTGCCGGGTCCCGAAGCGAGCCGTTGTCCTGTCCGGCCCCGGCACTTAATGTTCGTCTTAACGGCTAAATGTCTTTAAATTACAGGATGAGCAACCTTAAAACGATGTATCTTGGTTTCGTTAAGTGCCGGGGAGTCGACGGCAGACCGGGCCGCTTTCCCCCTGGAGCAACACGGTGGACATGCTGGATGCCGCCAGGGATGCCATCCTGATTGCTTCTTGAATCTCCGCACTTTCCCCGATTATGTCCTTGAAATGAAATGCAGCCTGCGCCCCGCTGAAACGGTTTACTAATTTCTGCACCCTTTCAATTGGGCGAACAAGTATTAAGCCACCGGTAATGACACCCTGGTCGCTCTAAAATCGGCTTGCCCGATGCCAGACAGTGAATCAAGCCGTTTATGGAATCCACCATGACCTCCACTTCGGTAAAGGAATCATGGCTGGCAAGCAGTTTATCTATAAAATGGGCGCGGTCCCCAAGAATATCCTTCACGACTCCCTGCTAACCTGATATGTGTTATGTATGCATTACCACAACATGTCATAGCCAGCAGGTTATGGTACAACTGAAGGCTGCCGGCTACACAAAATACTGAATTAGCAAAATTCGTACCGGATTTTATATGGCGAGGGCATCAAGAATGGAGGCCTATAAAGCCCAAAGGAACAGCGGTATCGGCAATGCCTTTAAATTTCTTCATTCAAGCTGCACCATCCGGTTTCTGCGGAATGAAATTAAAAGCTTTCTTGCAAGTACTCCTCTTTGGCCAATTTGGTATACCAAAAAGGCCTGAACCCGACTGGTTCAAGGCCTTGTCATCCACCTGAAGGAATCGTCGTAAGCAATCCCTACGCTGGCATTACCCAGATCAGGTCCACGGGTCAGAACCAGATTCTTTCTCAGCCGGAGTAAATTCCAGCTCCCCGTTGCCCAACATAATTTAGTTTTATTTTATAATAGGCGATCTCAGAAATCCTTTTCAAGAACTTTTTCCGGGCTGGTGCGATCTGTTACGGCAGACTGCCGCAGCAGGAACAGTGGGGCTCCCGACGCACCTCCTGTTCGCAAAAGGAACTGGTTATCCCGTCGTAGAAGAGGATCTTCCCCACCAGGGGAGTACCGGTCTTGAGGAGCAGTTTCAGGGCTTCGTGCGCCTGGAGAACCCCGATGACCCCCGGACTTGTGCCGAACATGGGAATCGGGCTTCTTGCTGCAGACAGATGCTCCCCGTTGCGGGATGGCCTGGGAAAAACGCAGGAATAACAGGGCCCCTCTCCCGGAAGAATCGTCATCAACATCCCCCCAAACCCCCTGACCCCTCCCTCAACCAGCGGCTTGCGCAGTGCAACACAGGCCTCGTTAACGATATAGCGGGTATCTGTGTTATCCAGAGCACTCACCACCAGGTCGTAGTTCTCGATGATCCCCGGGGCGTTGCAAGCGGTCAGTCTGGTATGGTATGGTATTATGTTAACCTCCGGGTTCAGGGCATTTAACGTCAACTTCGCAGACTCCACTTTCGGCATGCCGATCCGGGAAGTGTTGTGCAGGATCTGGCGCTGGAGATTGGAAAGCTCGATTTCTCCGTCGTCAACTATTCCAATGGTTCCCACCCCAGCTGCCGCAAGGTAAAATGCCGCCGGCGAACCCAACCCCCCCGCTCCCACGATCAGCACTTTTCCTGCGGCCAGGCGCAGCTGTCCTTCCTCGCCGATTTCCGGCAGTATCAGTTGCCTCTGATAGCGCTCCCGTTGCTGTTCGGAAAGCTGCGACATTGCACCACTCATCCCCTTAAACCTTATAATGCCGCCCGGTAGATGTCAGCAATCTGTTCCACGGTCGCATCCCGAGGGTTGGTTATCAACGTAACATCTCCTGCGGCCGCTTTGCTCAACTCCAGGATATGCTGTTCCTCAAGCCCATAATCGGCTAGACGCTTCTGGGCTGCCCCGATATCGGTGCATAACCGTTCCACAGCTTCGATCGCCTTTTCTGCCGCTTCCCTTGTACTTAAACCTTCAATGCGCACACCCATGGTTTGGGCGATATCCGCGTAGCGGTCCATGCAGGCAATCATGTTAAAGCGCATGACATGCGGCAGGAGAATGGCGTTTGCCTCCCCATGCGGCAGGTTGAGCAGCCCCCCAAGGGGATGGGCCATGGCGTGTACTGCGCCTAAAATGGCGTTGGACATGGCCACCCCTGCCAGGAGGCTTGCCATGGCCATGGCATTTTTAGCATCGGTGTTGGTGCGGGAGGCGACAGAAGCTCTGAGAGAGGAACTGACCAATCGAATGGCCTTCAGGGCAAGGACATCGGTGATGGGAGTTGCGGCAACCGATACGTATGCCTCGATGGCATGGGTAAGGGCGTCCATTCCTGTGTTTGCCGTGAGGGTGGCGTCGATGGTGCTTAAAACCATGGGATCAATGATTGCGATATCCGGGACGAGGGATTTTGAACCGATGGTCATTTTTACCTTTCGTTCGCTGTCCACGATAATCGTGAACTGCGTCACTTCCGCTCCGGCGCCGGCGGTTGTGGCCACACAGATAAGAGGAGGAAGAGGCCGCTCAATCTTGTCTACCCCTTCGTAATCGATAATCTTTCCACCGTTCGTAGCCAGAAGCGCCACCGCCTTCGCTGCATCGACGGCACTCCCGCCGCCGAGGCCGATAACGGCGTCACACCCCGTGTCCAGATAAACCTCCTTGCCCCGCTCCACTTCATAATCCTTCGGGTTGGGTGTTGGTTCTGTCCAAACCTGGTAATCAAGGCCTACCTGTTTTAAGTGTTTTACCGCATGCTCAACCCAGCCGGCTCTGGAAACCCCCTCGTCGCTGACCAGGAATACCTTGGTGGCTCCCAGCCTGCGGGCACTTTCCCCGATCAGCCCAAGGGTGCCTTTCCCGAAAATTATTTCCGGAACCATGAATTTAAATACGTTCACAACTGCCCCTCCCGTTTCACATGCTTTTCCTTATTTAGATAACGTAGAACGCGAGGAGTTGTCCCCAGCCACTCCGCCGCCTTTGGATAACGCCCCTCGGCCTCTTTCAGGGCTCGTCTGATCAACTGCTGCGTGGCTCTCGCTATGAGCATGTCCAGCTCTGATAGAAAATAGGGAAGTTCAAATCCTCGCTTAAAATCCACCTGCTCGGCAAAGGCTTGCAGATGCTTCTCTATCTCTCCCAGCCATTTCTGCTCGCTGCTTTTACCGGACTCAACAATTTCGGCGGATACCGCCGGTGCTGCAACACTCCCCGGAATGTTCTCCAGAATCTTGCGGGGCAAGTGCTCTTTCAGCACCACCGGCCCGTCGCACATGGCGGCAACCTGGGCCATAACGTTGGCGAGTTCCCGGACGTTTCCCGGCCAGTCGTATTCCATCAGGGCTCTGATAGCCTCGTCGCTCAAACGGGGAACCTCTCCTACCTGGTAGTGACGCGATAGAAAATGCTCGGCAAGAAGGCAGATGTCCTCACGTCGTTCCCTGAGTGGGGGAACCGTCAGGGTAACCACGTCCAGCCTGTAAAAAAGGTCTTCCCGGAACCGCTTTTCTTTCACCATCTCTTCCAGGGGAGCGTTGGTGGCCGCAATCACCCTGGTATCCACACGTATTGGTTTCTCTCCACCGACCCGGAATATCTCCCCGGTTTCCAGAACCCGGAGCAGTTTGACTTGAATCGACAGGTTCGCCTCTCCGATCTCATCGAGAAAAAGCGTCCCCCGATGGGCAAGTTCAAAAATCCCTTTATGCTGGCTCCCGGCCCCGGTAAAGGCCCCTTTTTCATGGCCAAAAAGCTCGCTTTCGAGCAGGTTCTCCGGCAAAGCACCGCAGTTGATGGCCAGAAAGGGCTGGGCAGAACGGGGGCTTACGGAGTGGATGTAGCGCGCCAGGACCTCCTTCCCGGTTCCGGTTTCACCGCGGATCAACAACGTAATATGTTTCTGCGCCAATTTTTCCGCAACCACAAGCAGGCGCTGCATTTTTTCACTTTTTCCCGTTACGAACCCGATGGATTCAAGTACTCCTTTGCTTTTTGCAGAGGTCTCGTAAGAAGGCTGCTCGTCTTTTGCCAGTGATCTGTTGAGAGCGTTCTCAATGATTTTCTCCAGAGCATCAAGGTCGTCAAACGGCTTTTCCAAATAGTCGAAGGCCCCCAACTGAATTGCTTCGACTGCTGTTTTAACCGTGGAATAGCCGGTCATCACGATAACTTCGCTTTTGGGATGGCGAAGCTTGATTTCCTTCAAAAGCACGAGGCCGTCCGCATCCGGCAGCTTCAGGTCCAGCAGAATCAGGTGGAAATGTTCTTTAAGCGCTTCTCTAGCCTTGGCACCGTTTTCCGCAACTGTAACCTCATGGCCCTTGGCATCAAGCAGGAAGGTAAAAAAATTTCCCATCTCCAATTCGTCATCCACTACCAAGATACGTGCTGCCATGTTCACCCCCCCAGAATAGTATGGCCAGCCACTAAGAAGCTACCTCATCACTTCCTTCGAAGGGAGGAAGATAAACGGTAAATGTGCTCCCTTCCCCAACCCTGCTTTCTACGCTGATCGTTCCACCGTGTGTCTGAACAATTCCAAGGCTGACAGAAAGTCCCAGACCCGTCCCTTTTCCAACCCCCTTGCTAGTAAAAAATGGGTCAAAAATCTGCGACAGATTCTCAGGAGAGATACCCTGACCGGTATCAGAGACCTCTATAAAAACCTGGTTGCGATCCCGATCAAAGCCTGTCCGGACTCGTATTTCGCGTTTCCCTTCCTTGCCTTCAAAGGACTGGGCGGCATTAAGCAATAGATTTACCAGTACCTGTTCCAGTTGCTGGGCATTCCCCTCGATCTTGGGAATACCTGGATCCAAAGTAACATCAAGCTTGATGTTGTTTGTTTCGATCTGGTAGGTAACAAGCTTCAGAGCGGCCTCAACAACATCGTTGGGAGAAAGGGAATAGAAGACGTACTGCTCCTGGCGCGAAAAGGTAAGCAGGCCCTGCACGATTTGTTTGCAGCGGAGCCCACAGTTTTTGATGTCCTCGAAGAGCTTCTGGTTTTTGTCATCGGCGGGAAAGTTGCGCATCAACAACTGGGCATCGCCGATGATCACCGTCAGAGGGGTGTTCAGTTCGTGAGCCACTCCCGCCGCCATTTCTCCCAGGGCGGCCAGCCGTGCCGCTTTAAGAAGCTGAACCTGCATTTTCAAGTTTTCAGTAATATCCTTGGCGTAGATGACAACACCCAGTTTTTCGTCCTGCCACAAAGCCGGGTATGCATGAAGTTCCATTACCCGTCCGTCCTCCAGGCGGTGCTGGGTATTGGCGGTTTCTCCGGTCCGCAAGGCCTCGCGCACCGCGCAGTCTCCGCAGGGCTCAGTTGAGGAGCAGATTATCTCGCAGCACTTTTTCCCCACGATTTCCTCCTCGGGAAGGCCGCAGAATTCAGCAGTTGCCAGGTTGAACCGGAACACCCGCATCTCCTTATCAACCACCACGATGAGATCCCGCACGGCTTTAAAGGTGGCCTCCCATTCAACCTTGGCTCGCGTGACCTCCGCAAACAACTCCTGATCCTGAAGACAGATGGCCAGTTGGTTGGCGAGTTGCTGCAGAAAGGTCAGATCGGCCGGGTCGTACACAAGACTCCGGGTACTTGCCACCACGAAGAGTCCGAAGACCTTATTCTGGCTGAACAACGGGCTGATTACGGCAACCTTGAGGCCCAACCCGGCCAGGTGGAGATCCTCGATGCCTGCCCCAATTTCCCAGACCTGCTGCTGGCGTTTTTCCTTCACGTCCCAAAGGGCTTTCCCCCGTTCCGGGGTAATTTCCATACCCGTGAAACAAACGTTGTCCGGCGGGTTAAAACAATTGAGATACAGCTTTTCGTCACGAAAAGTAAGGAGGCTGACCCGGTCAAAGGGTATGATTTCCTTGACGCGGGTACTCACGTCACCGACGATTTGATCAAGAGGTGTGTTGATGCTGATCTGCCTGGCAAGTTCGTTCAATATTTCAAGCTGGGAATTGCGCTTGGTAATTTCCAGTATTTTCTCTTTCAATTCCGTATAATAATTGCGCTTGGAAGCGTTGACGCCGGTGAGTTTTTCGATTAATTGAGCCCTGTGCTCAGGCAACTCGAACACCTCCTCAGGATATATTTCGACAATTTAATCAGTTTCCCTCCATTTTTCATTATAATACTTCATGCCGGCCGGGCAGTACTAAGGGTGACAATAAAGGGTTATTTTCAGGGCGGTCCCCCGGTTTCAGGCTGTACAGTATATTTATCGTATTCCGTATTTTCGTTAAACCTGCCGTGTTTTCGGCATTTCCTTCCGCCAGTTTGGTAAAAAAGAACGCCGGGAAACTCGGCTGAAAGAGTTGATTGATTTTCCCGGCGCCGGGGGGCGATATGGTCCTAGACTATGTTAGGATTATTCTATTATTGAAGGGGTTCTAATCCATTCCTTTCAGTGTAAAGCATGACGAAGTCTCTCCCAATGGAACTGGAATTTTAATCCTCTCGTCTTCAAAAATCCGGGAAATTTCATTTCTCTTTGTGAAATAAATGCAAACAACATGCCAGTACCTTTGAAATCAACTTCGAAACACATTAAAAGAATAACCGGACCGGAAACCTCCGGAAAATGCCCATCTGCCCCAGGCAAAAAAAGAAGCCGCTGTGACTGGTATATAATACCAGCGGGAGGAAATCAGCGGCTTCGGGGGCCTCTTAGTAATACTATCAATTAAAAATATGCAAATTTCGTGCTAAATGAAATCCAGATGAAATATTGTCTACAAAGTTTATTTGTAATACTAAAAATATACCGTAAAACTTCCTCTTTGACAATGCCGTTTAGATCAGGCCTGCTACGGTCAGCCGCAATCAGCGCACCCGGTTGACCTCAATAGCCGAACAGCACTTCATCAAACGGGGTTAAATCGACAGTATCGCCCTGAAAACTAGATTTTACGAAAATATCCCTTCCTGCAGGATGTTGAATATCCGGCTTCAATTATCAACATTTCAACATACTCCGTCTCAATATATAGTTATAGTTCATTTTGCTTTTTCTTGCTTTTTCCAGTGAACCGCCCTTGCATGAAAGCTGGCATTTTTTTAATTTTTTTGGGGGGGAAATTTGAGCGAGTAGCAGGAATTTTGACTTGGATGCAGAATATACTCCTTTATAAACAGAGTTTACTGAGAGAAAAAAAGAAGCCGCCGGAATGTTTTAACAATAGGGGGGTCCAGCGGCTTCGGGGGCCTCAAAGTTAAGATTGCGTTTTATCACTTTCGGGGGAATTAAATAATTCCCTTTTCTTTTTCCTGGAGAACGTATGATTAATTTGTGATTTCTTTCACGTCAGAATAATAGCAAACCATTTTTAAAACGTCAATACCTGAATTGACATTATTCATCTTCTTTTTGTATCTTCTCTATCGCTTGTTACCTGTTAAGAAGGCTTTGTTCTGCTTTATTTATCTTTACCAGAAAAGCCCGCCATAACACAAACCGCTGTCAAATCGGTTTATTGTATCCCGAAGAGATTTTAATAGTGATTAAAGGAATTCCGGTTTCAGCAGAAAATTAAAATAAAAAAATCAGAGAGGTCCTGCCATGAATGTCAAGGAGATAGGTGCTCCGATAAATGGGTCCGCTTTAGAGCAGAGAGCTGTAAAAAGGGCTTCCGGCGATTTTATGGGGAAACTTGAGGCGGCTTTTACACAAGGCAAGAATGCCTTCGACCACCTGTTCCAGGCAGCGGGGCAGCAGTTCCAGGTTCCCCCGGCCCTATTGAAAGCCATTGCCTGGGCAGAATCGGGCTTCAACCCCCAAGCGGTGTCCCGGGCCGGTGCCCAGGGGATTATGCAACTGATGCCGGGTACGGCGAGATCGCTGGGGGTAACGGACCCCTTTAATCCTGCCCAGAACATTTTCGGTGCCGCCAGGTATTTGCGTTCCCTGCTTGACCGGTTTCAAGGAGACGTCAGGCTAGCTCTCGCAGCTTACAACGCCGGGCCAGGCGCAGTGCAAAGATACGGAGGTATACCTCCTTACAGGGAGACTCGGGAATATATAAAACGGGTGCTCGCCTTCATCCAGAATACCGGTGTAAACCCGGCAGCGAACGAGACAGGTGCAACACCTCCTCAGTTTTACATCAACGAGGCGATAATTCAAGCTGCTACCCCGATCCAACGGAACATACCGGAATGGGTGAAACTATGGGCTGAAGCCCTGCTGGCGGAAGCCGCCCTGCGAATTGAATAATCAGGAGCATACCTATGTTTAAGATCCTGACTGAAAAAGCATAATAAGAAAAAACCAACCACACAAACACCGAACCAAGGAGATGAACTGATGGAAGTATACGTCGATCCTGATCTTTGTATCAGCTGCGGCACCTGTATAAACATCTGCCCTGAGGTATACGACTGGGATGAGGACGGAAAAGCACATAGCCTGTACGAAGATATCCCTGAAGATCTTGAGGACTGCGCCCAGGAGGCCCTTGAAAGTTGCCCGGTTGACGCCATCAAGAAGGCCGGGTAACCCTTAATCACTTACTCCGCACGTTTCGCTTCGTTACAATTTTACATGCATCTACTTTACCAAATGAGAGAGAACACAGGATGGCTCTCTCTTTTTATTCCCCATCCTTAAATATTCTCCGCTCAATAGCCAACAGTGCTAACCGCAAATTGATGCAGACCGTCGAGGACTTCAGGCCCTTTCTGATAGAAAAAGAATAAAGAAAGGGAATAAGGTGACATCCGCAAGCAAACGGTGTCACCTTTTTTAGTGATTTAAGTTATCAGGTAATACCTTGGAACACCTCCTGTAGGTTCATCAGGCTTGATTTGCTCTCCGGGCAGCGGCATCAGTCGATGTAGAAGCCTCAACTAACAAAGGAATGCAATTATTTACTTTTGTTATCCAAAATTATAGAATAGAATAGATCTTAAAGCAAAGAAATTACGACCTTTTAAGAGGTATTACTGCAAGTTCGGGAGCATGATGATGATCATGTGGAAGAGGAAAACCGGAATCATAATCATCCTGATCATATTGGCTCTTTTTACCGGCGGAGCCTTTGCTGCACAGCAGTTGTTCAACAACTGGACAGGACCGGATGCCGAAAGTGGTCAAAGCAAAGCTCCCGGCCGGTTCAACGTCCTGCTGCTGGGGAGCGATGCCCGTCCGGGCGAAAAACTCGGGAACACAGACACCATTATTGTCGCCCAGATCGACCGGGAAAGGTTGAGCCTGCTTTCCATCCCCCGCGACACCAGGGTGGAGATACCAGGACAGGGGATGAATAAAATTAATGCGGCCTGCCGGTACGGCGGGCCCGAGTTGACCGCAAGGGTCGTATCGGATCTGATCGGCGTACCTGTCGAAAAATACGCCCTCGTCCGCTGGAGCGGCTTTATGAAAATAGTCGACACCCTTGGCGGTGTGGATATCTACGTTCCCCGGAACATGCATTACGATCCGCAGGAAGGCCCAGAGTACAAGATCGACCTGCACAAGGGCCACCAGCACCTCAACGGCCGTCAGGCCCTGGCTTTTGTCCGCTTTCGCATGGAGGCCCGGGGGGACATCGACCGGACCGAGCAGCAACTGGAATTTATGAAGGCGCTGGCAGATAAGGTGAAGCAGCCGGCGACGCTACTGAAGCTACCCGTACTGCTGCCGGAACTATACAAAAACGTGGACACCAACATGAGCCTGGGCGAGGTTCTGGCGATGGCCAAGGCCGGATACGATCTCAAAAATATTGCTGTCGTAACCCAAACACTGCCGGGGTATTTTTTAACCGTGAACGGGTTGAGCTACTGGGGGGTCGACCCGGAACAGGCACGACGGGTAGCCGCGGATTTATTTGAATATGGCCTCACCACCAAGCAGGTCGTCCTTGAAACCCCGCCCCATCTGCGCAGCAATGAGAAACCGCTCACCCGCATCGCCCAAAAACCGCTCGAAATAGAGTTAAAGGAACCGGCTTCTCCGGAGGGGGATGCGAGCAGCCCGGCTAATGGGAATACCGAAAACCAACCGGAAGCCGGTTCTGATTCCGGGACGGTCGACAACCCGGTGGACATACCGCCAAACAGTGTTGGCAACCCCCAGGCCCCGGGGGGCGGCGAGCAGAATCTTCAGCCAGTTGTTCCTCCCCGGGGAGGCAGTGAGCAGCCTGTTCTCCCGCAGCAGCCCGGTACCTAATTGCCCCCCTGTAACATTCACCCTGCATGATTTATCGAACTTCAGAGCAACCTATAAATAAAACCACATCAGGAGGGATCAAGAAATGCACCACTTATCAACGAGGGAACTCTTGTACCTTGAGGACGCAAGCAAGATGTTTGAATCAATTGCCAAAATGAGCGACTTTGCCGCTCAAAATGCCGTGGACCCGCAGCTTAAATCGTACATGCAGTCGCTCGCCCAGGAGCACAGGCAGTGGATCCAGGCAACCGGTTCGATTGTCAACAAGAATAAATTACAATAGAGGAGGCAAAACAATGGCAAACCAGCCGCAAGAAAAAGAGTGGGCGGGAACCCTTTTATACCTGCAGAAACTTGAAGCGTCAACTCTGTGCACTACAGCCCTGGAAAGCGCAAATAACCAGGTAAGAAATCATGCCATGGGGCTCTTGAATAAATCCCTGGAGAACCAGAAAAAACTGTTCGATATTATGAACAAAAAAGGATGGTACCAGGTTGAGGCCGCTCCTGTGGAGCAGTTCAACAGGATACAGCAGAGCTTCAGTTCGATGATGCAGATGCAGTAATCGGGACCACAGGAAGAATATAACGACGGGCACGGGCGAACAACCCGTGCCTTCATTTTGCCGGCGGGAGTCTAATTCCTTCTCGGGTGCCGAAGTATCAAAACTGCCTCTGGAGAGACTTGTTCAAGACATCGATATTTTTCTCCAGGATGTCCTCTTTAAGCATAACCACGAACTTGTCTCTTGCTCTTACGGAATCACGCAGGTCGGTTATGGCGTACTGGATCTTGCTTGTGTCCGATTCCTTTGCTCCTTTCGCTTCGGTGCGAACCCTTGACCAGACGGCCGGCATTGCGCCCAGGTCCCTTTCCGCTCCCGCCCAATCATCTGCCTCCACTCTCAGCGCCACGTCCCGGGCAAGGCAGCGCAGGCGTAACAGATCCGGCGGAGCCTTCCCGTCATATAACTCCATGAAATCGGGTAAAAAAGAGGCGGCGTTATTGGCAGCCAGTTGGGAACCATACCGATCACGTTCCGCTAGTTTATTTGAAAGGATGTTTAACTGGCCTTCGAATCCTGTAATAGCATCCGGATTGGCACCGCTTTTCATGGCATTTGGCTCGAAGGCATTCCACTGCTCGTGAAGGCGGACAGACTGCTGGTGGAGCTTTGCCCAATCAATCTGCTCTGACGGCGAGGGTGCACTCTTCCCTCCCTGTCCTCCTTCCTTTTGACCCCCCTGCTGTTTTCCCCGTCCTCCTCCCTGACCGCCTCCCTGGGACCTTTGCATCTGCTCCGCGGTACCGGGCTGTAGCGGTTTCAAAGCTGCATAGATCTGCTCCAGTCCTGACTGGATTTGAGTCAACTCCCCGGGGGGCTCGCTTTTCTGACCGGCCTGAGTCTTTCCGGGCATTTGGGGCTTTCTCTGGGCTCTGCCGCAACCAACCAAACTGCAAATTAATATGAAGATAATCCCAACCGCAAGCGTTTTTTTAAGCCGGTTGATTCCTGTACCCAAAGTGCTCACCTCCAGGTTTAGTATGGCACCCCGTGGTGGCCCTTCATACAATCGAACAACCCCACTTACTAACAATAATGGGAAGCCTTCACTCTTTATCTTCCCACCGCATACAATAAATGAAAGATAGCTTGGGAAAATGTGAACTTCAGGGAGGTTCAATCATTGCACGTGATCTGCAGCGGCCTGGCCTTTGCCTTCACCCGGTGGCTTGAACGCAGCGCAACCGCAGCGGCATACAGCATTGCCGGTTTTATAATCGCCGGCGTACACGGAGGTTGCTCGACCACAAGAAGGGCTGCCGTGACAGCCGATGATCTTTTCATGGCCAATTTTATAAAAATAAAAGCCGGGCTGCTGCGGCTGCTGCGATTCCCCAGGTAGAAAAACAGGCGGTCGCCGCTCTTACACGAGTTCTCCAAACCCATGTATAAAAATCTTTTTCGAAGGGAGTGAATCAAATGCCATTCTGTCCAGGTGGAATACCATATGTCATCAGACCGGGTGATACCTATTTCAGCCTTGCCCGCCGATTTGGTACTACGGTGGATGCCCTGATTGCCGCCAACCCCGGAGTGGATCCGAACAACCTGCAAATCGGCATGACCATCTGCATTCCGGTAGCCCCGGTACCCGGACCTTGCCCGGGGGGCTTTACATACGTGATCAGAGGCGGGGATACCTTTTTCAGCCTGGCCAGGCGTTTCGGCATCTCAGTTGAAGCGCTGATGGCTGCCAATCCAGGAGTAGATCCCAACAACCTCAGGATTGGTCAGACCATATGCATACCGGTCATGCCGGCTCCACCGTTCTGCCCTCCGTGGACGACTCCATACACCATTCAAGCAGGCGACACCCTCTTCTCAATCGCGCGCCGGTTTAGGATCGAACTGGAAGACATCCTCAGCACCAACCCCGGCGTAGATCCCCACAACCTGCGGATCGGCCAGGTTATCTGCCTTCCCACGGGACCACGCTAAAAAGGAGTGTCCAAATACCCCTTGCTCTGCCGGGGGTATTTGTTTTCTAGCTTCCGGGCGGTACCCGGTTCTATTTCGGAAACCAGGTTGCGCTCCCTGAATCTCGCATTCCGCACGGATGGGACTGTGGTCAGAGCTGTCGCCCGCTGCCACAACCCCCGAAGCGCAGGCGAAGATCCCGTACCCAAAAAGATCATCGATCCTGGCCCGGAAACCGGAACACTTAACATCGTTCGTGATTGAGGGCCAATTTTTGGGTTTTCATCTTCAGGAGGAATTTACAAAACAGCTACACCTGGTGGTAATATCAAGGTTTTGTGAGGGCTACCGGTAAAGTTCCTGCTTGAGGGTGAGCACCGGGGCAAAGAGGTCCCCGAACTCTTCAAAGCGCCGGACAATCTCTTCAGCCTCAAAGGTGAGCAGGTCCGGCTCCCCTTTACTAAAGGCTGATTCCACCTCCCGCCAGGTGACCGGCGTTGATACGGTGGGGCGTTCCTTTGCCCGGAGGGAGTAAACGCAGACCGTAGTTTTATGGTCGTCGTTCTGGCTCCAGTCAATAAAAACCTTGCCTGTGCGCAGGCTTTTGGTCATCCTGGAGACCACCAGATCCGGGCGGCGGCTTTCGAGCATTTCGGCACAGGCTTTGGCGAAGGACTTGGTTTCCTCGTAACTGGTGGGCAAATTTAAAGGGACATAAATCTGCAGCCCTTTCGAACCGGAGGTCTTGGGAAAGCATTTGAGGTCGGCGTGTTCCAGGAGCCGCCGCAGCAATAAAGCGACCTCCGAGCATTCAATGATGCCAGCGGGGGGGCCGGGATCGAGGTCAAATATCAGCATCGTTGGGGTCAGGGGGTCCCGGGCCAGTGAGAGGGAGGTGTGCAGTTCAATGGCTGCCAGATTGACCGCCCAGACAAGGGAGGGAAGATCGTTGAGCAGACAGAAATTGATATTCCGGTCGTTGCTCTCGCTCCAGACCGGTGCGGTGAGAACCCACTCGGGCCGGTATTCGGGGCACTCCTTTTGATAAAAGAATTTGCCTTCCACGCCGTCGGGATAGCGCTTGAAAGTAACCGGACGGTCGGCCAGGTGGGGAATTAAAGCGGGGGCAATCCGGACATAGTAATCGAGTACCCGTGCTTTAGTAAAGCCTGTGGCCGGATACAACACCTTATCCAGATTCGAAAGCCTGACTTCCACGCCCCCGATGTTGACGGTGGTTTTGGCTGGCATGATCCCCTTCCTTTCCCGGGGCAACCCCCCATATACGCTATTCACGAACAACCTCTTCAGGATGCTTGTCCTGACGCAGGCCCTTGAAAGAGGGATGGCGCAGCGTTCCATGCGGCGTCCATTCGATGAACTCGACTTCGGCCACCAACACCGGCTCTACAAAGACTGCTCCCCTGACAGGAGGTTTTTGATAAAATGGGCTCTTTTCCCGTCGCAGGGGCAGAAGCTGTTCGCCCAGGTGGATAAGTTCGGTTTCGGTAAAACCCGTGCCCACCTTTCCTGCATAGATCAGCCGCTGTGGCTCTCCACGCCCGGCAGCCTGTTCGGGAGTAGCATCATAATAGCCTACCAGCAAGGCCCCGATCCTGCCGGCCCGCGCCCCTTGCCCCGGTACCCAGCCCCCGATCACCAGTTCCTGGCGGTTGTGATTCCTTATTTTCAACCAGGCACCCGTGCGCTTGCCGGGCTGGTACGTGCTGTCCAGGCGCTTGGCCACAACCCCTTCCAAACCCAGGTCGCGGCTTGCTGCCAAGACCTCCGGGCCCCTCCCACGGGTGAAGTCCGGGGTCTGCCAGGTGGGGCCGGAGAGCCGCAGACCTTCCAAAACCCCGCGGCGTTCGGTGTAAGGCAGGTCCTGCAGGGAGCGGCCGTTCAAGTAGATGATATCGAATATGATGTAGATTACGGGAACTGCCTCCATCGCCTGCCTGATAGCCTTGTCGGAGGATAGGTTCATGCGATGCTGGAGGCGCGAAAAAGAGGGTCTCCCGTCCTCCCCGGGTGAGACTATTTCACCGTCCAGCACCATCTGCATGTTTCCATTTGCAGCGCAAATGGAGTGGAGTTCCGGGTACTGGTGAGTTATGTCTCTAAGGCTGCGGCTGGTAATGCGCAGCCGCTTTTGATCAAGATAGAATATTGCCCGGATGCCGTCCCACTTGATCTCAAATCCGTAGCTGTCATGGTCCTCCGGCATCTGAGATGGCTTGGCCAGCATGGGCAATACCGCTACGGGCATTGGCCGGTACTCCACCGGAAAATCACCTGCCTTTGCGCCTGAAGAAACGGCGGTTGTCAACTGTTCTCATTTTCTCTCTTCATATTAGTCCCCGTGTCACCCTTGATGATCTTTATGCTGTCAAACCCCTCATCAAGGGTGGGCATTTCCAGCTCTTGATATTTCGTGATTACCACCCCATCCGGCACCCTCTTCCCGGGCGGGCGCACTTTGTTGCGCTTCATCAGGACTTCGAGTTCCTGCGGAAAAACCACAGCCTCTATAAAGGCACCGGCCTCTTTGCCGAGCCGGATCAGCGGCCGGCGTCGTGCCCGGGTAGTGTTGGTTGCATCGAAGCCAACCTCTTTCCCCGCCGCCAGAGCCTCCGCTACCCGCCGGTAGGCAAGACGCCATACGTCCGGTTCCACCAGCGGATCAAACTGCACCCCGAACTCCTTTAAGCGGATGTCGTCTGTACTCACTACTTCACCCGAAAAACGCCTCAGCCAGGTGGATTTGCCGGCTGCCGGCGGCCCGATCAGAATAATGAGCTTACCGGCCATAGCACCCCTTTACCTTTTTAGAATCATCTTATTATGTTATTTATATAAAGTATTTCCTCAGCGACTGTCCCTAAGTCCTTACTCTTTCTTCCAGGAAAAATGGCAGGGATTGGATTTATCTTATTTACGTTGTGATCTCAAGCCGGACGTAAAATCAGGTGTACTTTACCTCACCCTTTGGGGGCATGATAAAGGTGTTTTTTTTAAAATACCCGGATGAAAGGAGTAAAATCATGAGTTACCTTAACCTTTACCGCAGCGGAGAACTGCGCCGCAGGGCCGACGAACTCAGGAAGCACATCGACCGGTGCAGCCTGTGCCCATGGGAATGCGGTGCCTTGAGACTAGAGGGGGAAAGAGGAAAATGCGGAGCAGGAGATCGGGTGGAAATATCCGGCTACGGGCCGCATTTCGGAGAAGAGCCTCCCCTGGTGGGAAGAGGCGGTTCGGGTACCATCTTTTTCTCCTTCTGCAGCCTGCGCTGCGTCTTCTGCCAGAACTACGAGACCAGCCGTGGAAGAGACAGATATGAAGTAAGCACCGGGGAACTGGCCGAGATCATGCTTGAACTCCAGAAGAGGGGCTGCGTAAACATCAACCTGGTCACGCCCTCGCACTTCGTCTACCAGATCATCGAGGCGCTGGAAGCGGCCTGCGGCCTGGGTTTGCAGATCCCGCTCGTGTACAACTGCAGTGGGTACGAAAAGCTGGACACCCTCCGTAACTTGCATGGCATAGTAGATATCTACCTCCCGGACATCAAGTATGCCGATGCGGAAATAGCCAGGAAATATTCCGGCATTGAGGATTACCCCTGCGTTGCCAAGGCGGCCTTGAAAGAAATGCACCGCCAGGTTGGAGACCTGGTTTTGGACAGGGATGGGGTAGCTGTAAGAGGTTTACTCATCCGCCATCTGGTTATGCCCGGCGGCCTGGCAGGCACGGCTGATTTAATGGAGTTCATTGCCCGGGAGATCTCTCCCACCAGCTGGATCAACATCATGGACCAGTATTATCCCGCCTACCTGGCCTATCGCTATCCTGAAATATCCCGGCGCATAAGCCGGGAAGAATTCAAGGAGGCAGTAGCAGCGGCTAAAAGCGCAAGCCCGCAGTTTCACCTTTTATAGATTGCCGTCGTTTAAAAACCATCGCCGGCCAATCACCCACAAGCTGAGCAAAAACATGAGCAAAAAGGGGTGATCAGGGTCAAAACCGCTCCGCTAAAAAATGCCAGGATGGCGCGCGGATTGATCAATGGAGCGAGCAGCGCGCCCGCGGCCAGGCAAATAAAGGGGTAGCCACACCCGGTGCTCACCTCATGAGAATCATCTCATTTATGGCACTGTTTGGCTACCCATATTGCAGGTATTAAATTTACAGCTTGAATTTGCAGGCTATCTGCTGGAGATCATGTCCCATGCCGGCCAGCACTCCGGCGGCGCTGGCAATCTCCTCCATAGAGGCCAACTCCTCCTCGGTACCGCCCGCAATGTTCTGGGTAGCCGCCGCGATCTGCTGGGCCAGCTCCCCGATTTTCTTCAGGCTTTCCACCATCTCCGTGATATTTCCGGCCATTTCATCCGTGGCCAGGGATACTTCTTTAATCTGCTCGCAGACGCTGTTTACCGCATCCTGAATCTGCCTGAATGTTTCGCCGCCTTGAGCTATCACCTGGATACCCCGCCCTACAAGCTGCTTGCTGTTCTCCATAGCCTGGACAGCATGAAAGGTATCCTTCTGGATCTGCCCGATCAAAGCCGCTATCTCTTTGGCAGCCTGGCTGGACTGGTCGGCCAGCTTGCGAACTTCCTCGGCCACTACTGCGAATCCCCTGCCGTGCTCCCCGGCGCGGGCGGCCTCAATTGCCGCATTCAAAGCAAGCAGATTTGTCTGGTCGGCGATGCCGCTGATGAGATCCACGATCTGTTCGATGGTTTTGGAACGCTCACCCAATTCGTTAATTATCCTGGACACGTTCAGTGTCGACTCGTTGATCTCGTCCATTTCCCTGCAAGCCTGGTCCATCGCCCGGTTTCCTTCTTCGGCCTTTAGCCTTGCATTGCCGGCAGCTGCGGCCACCTCCTGGGTAGTCGCTGCCACCTGTTCAATGGCGGCGGAATTTCCCTCCATCTTTTCAATGGAATCCTGTACGTACCGGCTCTGCCGCTCGGCGGCACCTGCCAGTTCTTGAGCGGCCTGGGTGATCTGGTTGATCACCTGCCTGTTCTGTTCGGCACTGGCGCTCAACTGCTGGGTGGATGAAGCCATTTGCCGGGCGGATGCCACGGCTTTTTCGATTATGGTACGCAGGCTTTGTACCGAGTTGTTAAGGGCTTCGGTCAATCTCCCCATTTCGTTTCGGGCCAAAACGGGCAGCGTCTGCGAAAGATCACCGTCTGCAACCCTTTGAGTGAAGCTGATTATGGCTGCCAGAGGCACCGTTACGGCCCGCCAGGTGGTTGTCCCGATGAAGAGGCAGAAAATGACAACCAGAATCAGGATTACCAGAATGGTTCTGGTCGCCTGCAGGTAGTGGTGCCTGGCCTCAACCTTGCGCTGAGCGGCAAAATCCAGGGATATTTCCTCCAGTTTATCCAGGTAGCCCCTGGCGGTCTCAAACTGCTGCTTTCCCCTAGTGAGGCTCAAAGCGGCTGCCCCCTGCCTGCTTGCCGGGCTCTTATCCTGCGCCAGTTTGATAACTTCCTGATCTATGTCCTGCCACTTTTGGAAATCCGAAGCAAATGCCTCAAGCAGCTTCCGTTGTTCCGGCAGGGTAGCGTGAGTCTGATAGTATCCCACCCGTTCTTTGCACTGCCGGATATTCTCATGGATGTCCTTGACCAGAGCATTAAAGGCCGCACTTCCTGGTTCGGTTTGTATAAGTGTCCTTTCTGATACAAGGGCCTGGTTGAGGTCGCGGTCAGCCTGGATGAGCTTCTCAATACTTGTAAGCAAAATGTCGGTATTGTACCTCAAATTATCCTCGATTTCTCCCATCCTGGAAATTCCCAGATAGCTGATGAGCACCAGCATCAACACTACCACCAGGCCGAAAAACCTTATTCTCGCGGATATACTGACATTGCTGTTCTTCGTTGTTACTCACCCCCGATTTGTTGTTTTCACCGTTGCTTGCTACCCTCATTTACCCTCAGTGTTAATAAACGCTTTACTACAAAATCGGAAAGCCATCACCTCGTTACATACCATAATCGTTATATGGATTAGCTTTGGTATACCATATACGATGCATCAACACATATTCCTGCAACTTAAACCGTATTTTCCCACACTTTTATCTTTATGTAGAGCAGTCAAACTGAGCGTAATAAACAAAAAAGGCGGACGTTGATCCGTCCACCTTTCCTAAAAGCTTTATGTACCCTGCCAATAAACCAATTCTCGGCATCCATGCGAAAAAGCGATCTCCGCATGCCTCTTTCTGAAACGGGAACGCTTCTACCCCGTCCCGAAACCCCCTGGCAGGAGACACCCTGTTAGAGACATATTGTCACCACCGAATGGCGGATGTCGTGTATCCGCATTTCCGGCAGCCCAGCCTGGCGCAGAGAGGCTTTGAACTCATACAGAATGGTGTTGTATTTCACCGGTTTTCCATTCGGACTTTGAAATACCAGCCTGTCGTTTTTCTTGAGCTGTACTATGCCCTGTTCATGAGCCTGCTTCTGCTTATATTCCGCCAGCTTCTGGACGGTTTCATCATCCAGAATGACTGTCCGGCGTGAGTTGAAGGTCTTGGTCTCCTCCTTCAGTTTGCGCTTCACCACGTCCACCGACCGGTCTATGGTTATTGATTTGCGCTTGAGGTCCACCCTATCCCAGGTCAACCCTAAAATCTCGCCTATCCTTGCGCCGGTGAACGCCAGCAGCCTTATCACCAGCCCGTACTTGTACCTCTCCGCCTCTTTCGCCAGCCGGTACAGCCCTTCCCTGTCCAGCACCGGCCTGCTCTGCCGCGGCACCCGGATGGGTTTCCACCCCAGCATCGCTTTCCCAAAAAAAGAAGGGCAGGGTATTATTTTTTTTCTACCCTGCCCTTTTCTCTTCCTGCCGGATGAATTCTCGCAGTGCCTCTTCGCTTACCCGGAACCTGCGCTCCGAAAGCCTAAAAGCCTTGAGCTTCTTGGCATAAATCAATTCGTACACGTAGTCCTTCTTCACTTTCAGAATCTTTGCCACTTCCTGTACGGTGTAAACTTTGATTCCCGGTTCCTTTCCTGGTTGAAGCGTTTTCTCCGCCTCCGGCACGGTGAGGAATATCTGCTCTTCCATGCTGTGTTTCACCTCCCGATAAAAAGAAAAAGCGCGGGAAATGAATCCCACGCCGTAAGTGTCAAGCCAGCCAGCTATCTGTGGTATAATAAATTGCAAAACAAGGGTGGTGAGGTTTTTGAACTACAAACTGCCTGTGACAATCAAGCTGTGCGGCAAGGAGTACATTGCCCGCTGCGAGCCGTTAAGGGCTACCGCTACAGGAGACACGCCGGAGGAAGCGTTAAAGAACCTGAAAGAAGCTATAGACGAAATGGTAGCCGAGTTTGGCCGGGAAGCAGTATTCCAAGATATCAGTCCGGAGGTCGATGTCCGGGTGCTTGAGGTAAGCGTATGAGCAAGTTTCCAGAGCTAAAAAGAAGCGAATTTGAAGCATTTTTATTGCACTTCAGCAAACCCGGCTCACTTAAATTCCGTAATAACAAATGGGTTGGACTCAACAGAGAAGGAAAACCTTTTGCCGTCCACGTTAAGCATGGAAGCACCAGGAAATACCCGCCGCCGCTCGTTGAAGCTGTCGCCAGGGACTTAAAAGTGTCGCTGCAGGAGTTTCAGGAATGGTATAAAAATATGTGAACAAAAAAACCGAGAGCAATTATTTGCCAAGCCGGGCTACACCAAGTTAAACCAAGCTAAATACCTTATTAATCTTAGCTTTCCACTCATCTTCATAGATAACCTGAAACTCAACTTTTTTCCCGTCAAATTCCTGATTTAATTCTCTCCAGTCCTTTTGTTGTCCTAGCCTGTTACAGAAATCAAAAACCGATTTTCCGCACCAAAGGAAATCCTATTTGAACCTTAATACAACGAACCTTGAAAATTTATTGATAGAGCGGCGCTGCTTTAACCGGTGTCCATATCATCCAGCTCCAGCGGTTTGACTTTCAAGGCAGCCAGGATATCGTGCATGAACGGCTTGATGTTGCCGATCTGCTGGATCACATGGCCATTTACCGTCAAGGTGACGATAGCCGGCATGCGAAACATGAACAGCGCCTGTTTGCCCGACTTGGCGAGTCCTTCCTGCCGGCAGACCCACTCGATCAGGGAGAAGACGATCAGGGCGATGATGTTAACCAGCACCAGGGACCTGATCCGCTCTTCCGACTGCAGGAACACAGGCCTGATCTTCAGGGTGCTCTTCATAGCCCGGATCCGGTCCTCGACCCGGTGCCGGGACTTGTAGAACTCCAGCACCTGGTTGGCGTCATGGGTTTCCCGGTACAGGCTGGTCACCAATACGTACTTGCCAAGGAGGCGTTGCTGCTGTTCCATCAGGTCGGGCTCATAATCCCAGCGCAGGGTCAGGGCGCCCTCTTCGCCGTCAAGAACGACGTGGAACAACTTGCCAACGCAGTGACTGTCCAGCACCTTTTTAACCTGTTCGGCCACGTAAGCCGGATTCTTGTACTTGCGAACATTGAGGTGATCCCTGATCTTCTCTAGACCGGACTCGATCTTTCTGAGGTTTTTATCGAGTGTCTTGCGCTGCTGTTCATAGAGTTCCTCGCTCTTTACGACCACCGCCCGGCAGGTGTAATATCCGCCGTTGTGGTTGAAGGTGTAGGAGGTGTCAACCGCGGTGTAGCCGCCCTTGCCCCTAGCCGTGGTATAGGCGAGTGGCCGGAACTGTTCCTCGGGAAAGCCGAGGATGAACTCCTTATCCTTACCGGCGAGCGGCCCCAGGAATTTCACCTCCTTGCCGACCAGCGCCGCCAGGTTGGGTTTGGTGAGCATCGCCCGGTCGCCGATGAGTAAAAAATCTTTTTTCTTGATTCGTTTCTGGAGCGTTTTGATGTTCTGCAGGGCCTCCTTGTGATCGGAGGCGTTGCCCGGCAGGAGGCGGTGCGCCAGGGGGATACCCTCCCTGGCTGTCACGTTTAGCTCCACCACCGCCTGCTTCTTGTCCTTTTTCTGGTCACGGCTATAGCCCAGCCTGATGAGGTCGCTCTTATCGTAGTCCCCTTCGAAGTAGAAGGATGTGGTGTCCCAGAGGATCTGGTCCGGGTCGATCTTGAAGTGAGAAAGTACGGCGAGCACGATGGCCTCTTCGATATCGTCAATGCAGGGAGCTACTGCATCCAGGGCCCTGCCCACCCGGTCGTCGTTCAGCTTATCCGGCGATATCCCGTAAAGTTCACGGATGCTCCTTATCTCCGCCCAATCTTCGAGGTAGAGGAGAGGCAAGGGGTCGTCAAGGCGGTTTAACACCAGTTGCTCGATCACCTGGCCGTGAGAGAGTCCCCCGACATTACGCTCCATCGGCACGATTCGGTCCACGATCTCCCAGATGCCGAGGGAATTAATGAACGGTTTCAAAAGGTCAATCATCTTTATTTTGCTTGTCTTTAAGAGCTTCTTCAAATGCTTCTTGATTCTCCTACACATTTCTTAATCACTCCTTTCGATAGTTGTGTTTGTTAATTTTACTAACTCTGTCCCCGTGTGGGGAGCACACCAACCCCCACGGACAGGGGGTCGCACTGCCCTGACGCCCCACTGGTTCGCTGCCCCTACTGCCCCAGGGCCACAAAAAATCCCCGGCACTGCTGCCGGAGATTTTTTGTTCCTCCTTTTGTTCCTCCCTTGTTCATCCGCTTATGGAGAAGCCTTGATTTTTCTGGGGTCTTGCAGAGACGAACCCTGCCCTTCCTTTTATTTACAAAACCCGCAAGCCCTTGATTTTCAAGGCTTTTAAGCATTTTTTTGGTGGAGGCGAGGGGAGTCGAACCCCTGTCCGGAAGAACGGCCACAAAGGTTTCTCCGAGCGCAGTCGGTGTTTTCAATTCGCCGTCAGAGCGCCCGCCGACAGGCTCTCATCGGGCTATCTCCGTAGGTATCCCGTTTCATCCCCGGAGAGCAGGAGGAAACGGGTGAGCCTGCTGTATGACGCCCGCTACCGGCCCGCAGGCGAGGCCGGGCGGACGCGCTGCTTAATTAAGCAGCGTAAGCTAATTCGTTGTTGGCAGTTATTGTTTTTCCACCGTTTTTCGGGCTGGTGGGATCCCGGCTCGCTGCCTTTGCTCCAACTTCCCCCGTCGAAACCAGTACGCCCCCATTTTTCATTTTCATTACAAAAGCTCGCTCCCGGTGGAAGAGAGACTCCCACATTGAATTATACCACAGATCCGCCCTTTTAAAAATCCCCTGTTTAAACCGGACACACCTTTACAATTCAAAGCCACCGCGCTCGTCGGTGGTCTTATTCTATCTATCCCGCTCTCGCCCTCGCAGTTCCCGGGCGATTTCCCGCTGGGCGTCCCGCCTGGCAATGCTCTCCCGCTTGTCGTAGAGCTTTTTGCCCCGGGCCAGGGCTATCTCTACTTTGGCTTTCCCTCTTTTGAAGTAGATGCGCAGAGGAATCAGGGTGTACCCCTTCTGGGTGGTCTGTCCCAGGAGGCGCCGGATCTCCTGCTTGTGCAGAAGCAGCTTCCGGGGCCGCTTGGGGTCCCGGTTGAACCGGTTCCCCTTTTCGTAGGGGCTGATGTGCATATTGTGCACGAAGACCTCCCCGTTGCTGACCTCGGCGTAGCTGTCCCGCAGGCTGGCCTTACCCGCCCGCAGGGACTTCACTTCCGTACCGGCAAGGGCGATCCCCGCCTCATAGGTTTCTTCTATGAAATAATCATGGCGTGCCTTCCTGTTCTCTGCCACCACCTTAATCGGCTCCTTTGTGAACCCGCTCATTTTTCCTCCTTTCGCATTACCCTGCACGGCCCTATTCGTGAATCCGGCCTTCCATGGCTCCCATTATCTTCTCCTGGACGCTTGGTGCTAAAGCGATGAACTTCCCGGTGGCGGTAGCGATCAGCCTGCCTGCGGCGTCTTCGATCTCCCCCTGCGCTTCCAGCAGGCGCCCCTTTTTCTTTACCACTCTGCCTTTCGGGTAAAGAGGCACACCCACCCGGGCGGGATTGCGGAAACGCACCGTAATCTCTGCGGTCATGGTCAACTCCCCGGAGCAGGCAATCGCCTTATACATTACTTCATCGAGCAGGGCCACAAGGATGCCGCCGTGCACAACCCCGGGGTAGCCTTCCCAGCGGGAATCGGGGGTAAACTCTCCCCTGGCTTCGTCCCCGTTCAAGTAAAAACTGGCTTCGAGCCCCGCCGGGTTCTTGTCGCCGCACACAAAACAGCCCTCATACAATGGCAATTTCTGCAAATCGGTTAACTCCTTTCCTCTCCCGCCGTTATGGCTACAGAATTCCTAAGCCCCTGCCACAAGCTCGAAATCGATCTGGCGGTCTTCGACGCTCGCTTTTACAAGCTGCACCCGCACTTTGTCTCCGATCCGGTACGTTTTTTTGGTGTTTTCCCCTGTCAGTGTGTAATTCTTTTCATTAAACAGGTAGTAGTCATCGGTCATGGTGGAAACGTGTACAAGCCCTTCGACCCCGTTGGGAAGGCCGACAAACATTCCGAAGTTCGTTACACTGACGACGACCCCCTCAAACACTTCCCCCAGGAACTGTCGCATATACTCGACCTTTTTAAGATCCACCGTTTCCCTTTCCGCTTCCTCGGCGATCAGTTCCCTGGCGGAGCTCTGCTCGGCGTAGACGGGCATCAGGCTCTCGAGCTTTGCTTTACGCTTCTGGCTGATGCTGCGGTGCGCAAGCACATCCCACAGTACCCGGTGGACGATCAGATCCGGGTAGCGGCGGATCGGTGACGTAAAGTGGGTATAAAGCTGCACCGCCAGGCCGAAGTGGCCCAGAGGCCTGGGGTCGTACCGGGCATGCTGCATAGAGCGAAGCATCACCGTGTACACCACCAGCCGTTCCGGCCTGTCCTCCACCTGGTTTAGTATATCCTGGAAGAAGCGGGGGTGGACACCGTTTGCGTGCGGGATGTGAAAGCCGAAGCCGTGCAGGAACTCGTTGAGCTGGGCCAGCTTATCGGCTTTAGGCTCCTCGTGCACGCGATAAAGGAACGGAACTTCCAGGTGGTAAAGGTGACTGGCGACCGTCTCATTGGCGAGCAACATGAATTCCTCAATAATCTGGTTGGCGATAGACTGTTCCAGCAGCCAGACGTCAACCGGCCTCCCCTGTTCATCAAGGGTTACCTTGCTTTCGGGAAAATCGAAGTCCAGGGCGCCCCGCCGCTTTCTCCGCTCGCGCAGGATCTGACATAAATCCCGCATATCTTTAAAAGTCTCCACAAAGGCCGCATAGCGCTGGCACAGCTGGGGGTCCTCCTCTTCAAGGATCCGCCGCACGTTGTTATAGGTCATGCGTTCGTCTACCCGGATCACCGAAGGGCCGATCTCGTAGCGGATGACGTTGCCTTCACCGTTGATCTCCATGAATACAGAAATGGCAAGCCGGTCCTCCCCGGCGTTAAGGCTGCAGATCCCGTTGGAAAGCACCGGCGGCAGCATAGGGATCACCCGGTCCACCAGGTAGACGCTGGTGCCCCTGCGGAAAGCCTCTTTGTCCAGCTCACTGTTTTCCTTAACGTAATAGGCAACGTCGGCAATGTGCACTCCCAGCCGGTAGTTGCCGTTAGGCAGGACTGTAAGGGAAACGGCGTCGTCGAGGTCCTTGGCATCTTCCCCGTCAATGGTAACCATGGGCAGTTCCCTGAGATCCCAGCGACCCTCCCGGTCTTCAGGTTCCACGCTCCGGGGAATGGCCTCCGCCTCCTTGAGGACACGCTTCGGGAATTCCTCATACAGGCCGTATTTTTTGACAATGGAGAGAATATCGACCCCGGGCTCGCCGGCCGACCCGAACCGCTCCACGATCTTTCCTTCCGGATTGCGCCGCGCCTCCGGCCAGGAGGTGATCTCCACGACCACTTTGTCACCGGTACGGGCACCCTTTGTCTTTACCCGGGGTACAAAGATGTCCCAGCCAATCCTTTTTTCGTCAGGCACCACAAAACCGAACTGGCGGCCGGCTTCTTCGAAGGTTCCCACTATCCTCTTATTGGCACGCTTTAAGATCCGGATTACCTCCCCCTCGGCTCTCCTGCCCCGCAGGCTGAAACCGAGCGGCCTGACTATGACACGGTCGTTGTGCATCGCCCCTCTCAGATTTTCCTTTGAGATAAAGATGTCGTCGGCCCTGTCGTCATCAGGAATCAAAAAGGCGTATCCCTGAGGGTGCCCCTGAATCGTCCCCACGAACAGGTTCATCTTCTCCGGGATGCCGTACCGGTTTTTGCGGGTGCGGACGACTTCCCCGTCTGCTTCCAGCTCATTTAATATCGCCGTTATTTCTGTACCGTCCACAGCACCAAGCCGTTCGGCCAATTCCTGGATGTTGAGAGGGCGGTGTGCCGCCTTCAGACAGCTTAGCAGACGGTCCTTGCCGTGCTGGTCGCTTTTCTTCTTCAGTGATCTTTCTTTTGGTTTCCGGCGCATTCCTGTAGCTACCACCATTTCAGAAGCTTGACCAGATGATCTTAATAAACGATTTTACCACTCCACACTTCCAATAACAACCATAGGGTTTTACCAGGCACCACATTAATGAATAATAATAGCACATTTACCTGGATTATCCCCTGGTTAAGTTGACAAGATTACAATAATTTGTTATCCTTTTTTGAGCGGAAATTCAAGGATTCTCAATAAAATTCAGGCAGAAAGGGGGAGGTGTTTTACGACAAGCTAAAAAAGTACATGTCGGCGTTTTTTTATTTTATCGGAGTAATTTGACACAGAGAGGTGACACGAGTCGTGAATTTGACCTACTTAATCCCTCTTTCCGGTATACTCGGACTGATCATGATCATCTACATGGCTTACACGATCTTTCACGAGGAGACCGGTAATGCGCGCATGCAGGAGGTAGCAGGCGCCATCAGAGAGGGAGCAAATGCCTTTTTAGCCCGCCAGTATACCACCATCGGTGTGCTTGCCGCGGTGGTGGCCGTTATCCTCTTTATTGTTACGAAAGATTATCGAACACCGGTTGCCTTTATACTGGGAGCCCTTTGCTCCGCTCTTTCGGGATTTATCGGAATGTATGTAGCCGTGCGGTCGAACCTGCGCACCGCTGCGGCGGCCACTAAGAGCCTTGACAGGGCCTTGCGTGTTTCTTTTAGAGGTGGAGCAGTAACCGGACTCGCAGTTACCAGCCTGAGCCTCCTTGGAGTGGCAGGGCTGTTTTATGCTTATGGCGGTGCCGCCCACCCCGATGTTGCCCCCCTTGAAATCGTCGGATTTGGCTTTGGAGCAAGTTTCGTGGCCCTCTTCGCCCAGCTCGGCGGCGGAATCTATACCAAAGCCGCAGACGTCGGAGCCGACCTTGTCGGTAAGGTAGAGGCCGGTATCCCCGAGGACGACCCCAGAAACCCGGCCGTGGTTGCCGACCTGGTGGGGGATAACGTGGGTGACTGTGCCGGACGTGGCGCCGACCTGTTTGAATCGACGGCAGCGGAAAACATCGGCGCCATGATTTTGGGGATTGCCCTTGTTCCTTATTTCGGCGTAAAGGGGATTCTTTTCCCATTAGTGGCCCGTGCCGCCGGAATCATAGCCTCGATTATCGGGATCTTCTTCGTACGCGGCGAGGAAGACCAGGATCCGATGAAAGGTTTGAACCGCGGCTACTTTGTCACAATGATCCTGGTAGCCATCGCCCTTTACTTTATCAGCAAGAGCATGCTCAGCGGCAAAGGCGTCAATTTCCTCTATTTCTACGGCTGTGCCCTGATCGGTATCGTAATGAGCTATGTCTTCGTCCTGTTAACCCAGTACTATACCTCCATCAGCTACCGTCCCGTGAAGGAAATCTCCAATGCCTGCCAGACAGGTCCAGCCACCACCATCATTCAGGGGACCGCAGTAGGTATGGAAAGCACCGCATTGCCGGTGATTGCCATCGCCCTTGCTATCATCGGCTCCTATTTCCTGGGCAGCAGGTCCGGCTTGCCTGCCCTTGAAGGTGGACTTTACGGGACGGCGGTGGCGACGATGGGCATGCTCGCAACCTGCGCTTACATCCTGGCAATGGATACCTTCGGGCCGATCACCGACAACGCCGGTGGAATAGTGGAAATGTCCGATTTGCCGGAAGAGGTTCGTACCCGGACCGACCGCCTGGACGCCTGCGGCAACACCACCAAGGCCCTGACCAAGGGTTACGCGGTGGGAAGCGCTGCTCTGGCAACTTTCCTCCTGTTCTCCGCCTATATCGACAAGGTCAAGATCCTGGCAAGAATGAAGGAATTTCCGGTAGACATCGGAAAACCGGAGGTCTTCGTGGGTGCTCTCATTGCTGTAATGGTTGTCTTTCTGTTCACTTCCGTTTCTATCAGAGCAGTGGGAAATGCCGCCCAGGTTGTTATCCTGGAAGTGAGAAGACAGTTTAAAGAAATACCCGGACTCATGGAAGGAAAGGCGAAACCGCTGTACGGCAGGTGTGTCGATATCGTCACCAAGGGCGCACTGAAAGAGATGGTATTGCCCGGCCTGCTCGTTGTAGCCGCTCCGGTGATCGTTGGTGTGCTGCTCAAGGCAGAGGCTGCGGCAGCCTTCCTGATGGTGGGCACCATCGCCGGCGTTATCGTGGCACTCTATCTGAACAATGCCGGCGGCGCGTGGGATAACGCCAAGAAGCGGATCGAGCTCGGCGACTTTGGCGGGAAAGGCTCCGAGGCCTTCAAGGCCGGCGTAGTCGGAGACACCGTCGGCGATCCCTTCAAAGATACGGCAGGTCCCTCCATCCACGTTCTGGTCAAGCTCTTCAGCACCATCACCCTGGTGCTGGCGGCCCTATTCCTGTAAACGGCGTCACCGGCCGATAACAAAATCGAGTAGGAGGGGGCGGCTAGCCCCCGTCCTCTTACACCACCGGACATGCGGGTCCGCATCCGGCGGTTCGCCAAGTTTGACGAAGACTTTGATAGCTTTCGGTTAAGCTCATCAGGCCCTGGGACTGCCAGTAGGCGTTGCCCAGGGCTCTATTCATTGACCCATGGGCCATCCGCCAGGGCCCTTTGCGGGTGTTGGCAAATTCATGCACTACCCATTCTGGCAAATCCAGTGCCCGTAGTTCACGGTAGCGCGTCCGAACCCGCTTCCACTGCTTCCAGAGACACATGCGTAGCCTCCGTCGTAGCCACCCTTCAATGTTCTGAAAGGTACTGGGCGTTTCCGCCAGGGCAGCGTAGCCCATCCACCCGCCCAAGTAGGCGTTTAGCCGCTCTATCCGTTCGGCTATGCTTACGGGTTTATTTCGGGAGGTTAGTTCCCGAATTTTCGTTTTCACCCGGTCGATGGTCTGGGGCGCCAGGCGGATTAGGATTGTTCCTGCCTTTGGCTTATAGATGCTGAATCCCAGGAATTTCAGTTTCCACAGCCGGTCTACCGCACTTTTCTGCTCGTTGATTTTGAGCTTTAAACGCCCCTGCAGGAAGTTGCGGATACTTTCCATGACCCTCTCTCCCGCCCGCTTGCTTTTGACGTAGATGTTGCAGTCATCGGCGTAGCGGACGAATTTGTGGCCCCTCTTCTCCAGTTCTTTGTACAGGAACAGGCGCAGCTATGTGGACAGTGGTTTCAGTATGAGAGAGATAGCGGAAAAGATGCGCAATGCCCTGGAGTATATCAGGGACAGGAGCCTGGCGCAGTATCTCTTTGACACAAGCTAGTGTAAAGGCGACTTTTTGGGATGTAGCAGGCACCATGACAAAAAATAAGATTCTTCGAAAATGTTCCCTGAAAAAATAGGTAATTTAGGGAAAAGGGGTTATTTACACTCTTTACCAGGTGCTGTAGCTGGAAGCCTTGTGGCTGTTGAAATGCAAGACTGGTAAATACTGAGGGCGCGGGTTCTGCCCAGGAACTCGAAACCTTGCCGGATATGGACAATCCTGGTCTTGGTCGGGTTGAGCGCAACTCCCAAGGTCCGCAGGATCTCCGTGGCGGTCTTAAGGGCTTTCTCTGCCTGTCTGCGGCTTCGGCATGTCACCACCCAGTCATCCGCGTACCTCGTGAGATTGTAGCCCCGGTGCCTCATCTCTCGGTCAAATGGGGTCAGGAGAACGTTGCTTAGGAGGGGCGATATAACTCCACCTTGGGGTGTACCTTGCTCGGTCGGGTGGTACTTCCCTTCCTCCATATAGCCCGCCGCAAGGAACTGCCGAATGAAGGACAAAACCCTGCCATCCGAGACCCTCCTGGCCACCAGAAACAGGAGCTTCTCGTGGTCGACCGTGCCAAAGAAGTCCGTTAGGTCGGCATCGACGATCCACTCGTTTCCTTGCTTTATCTCCTGCCACACTTTCCCAAGCGCATCCTTAGTCGAGCATCCAGCGCGATACCCAAAGTTGGCATCGTCCATGTCCGGCTCGAAAATCGGTGTTAGTCGATTCAGCACCGCCTGTTGAACTACCTGATCACGAATAGTGGGTATCCCGAGAGGGCGTCTTTTGGTCGGTTGCCCCGGTTTCGGGATATAGACCCGACGCACCGGCGAGGGTTCGTAGGTACCTGCCCTTAGAGCCTCCCCCAGGAAGTGGAGTTCTTCTTCCAGGCGTTCCTTGAATTCCCCCAGCGTCACTCGATCAATGCCACCACTGCCTCGGTTCGCCTCTACCCGCTTCCATGCCAGTCGTAAATTCTGTGGGGCGTACACCTTGATATCAAAGAGTGAACCTTCTTTTCGCTCTCTGGATTGATCCAGCTGGTTCTCGCGCCGCCTTCCCCAGGTCACTCGCCTGCCCTTGCGGGTCACGTGGGCTATCTTGCCCACGCTTGCGGTACTATTCAGCGCTCCGACTACTCGCCAGGCATCAGTTCCGACTTCTCTTGCGCTTATACGGTCCTTTATCACCTTTGGTGAACCTGGCGAGTTCTCCTGAGGTCACGTAATCGTCTTCCATTCCGTGCCGTCCGCAAACACCTTGGTGCGATGGGGCGGATGCGTAATGCCTTCGCCTCCATAGTGCTGGCACGACCTTTCCCCATCTTTGGCCGACCGGTTCGTCTCGTCGACTACGGCCCGGAATTTCTCCGCATGCCCTTCGGATTCTCCCTCACGAGAGACACCCTGCCCTCCCGGCTGACGCCAGGCCGACGAGGCATTACCCCCGCCTTTGGATATGGTGCCCCGCATCCGAGCACCAGTGGGACTTTAACCCACCCGACGATTGCGCTGCTCAGCGCACACTATGCCCTCTGCTGACTCCTGCCGGCTCAGCCGGACCTCTCGGCCCGGGTTACCAGCTTTGCCTGGCTTATCCGGCAGGCCTCCCCGGGTAAGGGCGATAACTTTCCCCCCACAACCGCCTCATTTACTCACTTATCCCTTGATAGCATAGGGCTTTATCTTGTCTAGCAGACTCGCCCGGATAAGCCAGCCTCGCTTGAGGTTCGTGTTCCTCGGCTCGGGGGTTTGCCTCCGGCTTCCTTCGGATTCCGCCTCGCGATGGACACCCTTGCCTTCGGCTAGCAGACTGGTGCTGCCTCGCCTGCAGTGGACTTTCACCATCAGGTTAACGCCCGTGCCGGGCGCACGCACACGTAAGAGGGTTATAAAAACCCTCTTATTTTTTTCTTTATCACGGTAAGGGACCAAAGAATGTTGTCCGAATTAGAATCCTTGAAGTTGTGAGGTTGAAAGAGGAGTGTGTTTTCGTCGATTAGGCAGTGATTATTTAGCATAGGGGGGTGTTCACCGGAAACTTAGGATAGCAGTGGGTCACCGTGTATTAAAATTTGAATCCGGGATAAACCGGGGAAAGGAGAAAAAGATGAGTTACGAGTGGTTTGCGGTTAACAAAAGTAGTCAGACAATCGATGTTTGGGATATGACTGGCAGCAGTATAATTGGTCATCTCTATCAGCGTGAGGCGTTCGGTAGGAAATATGTTGGTTCAGGATATCGTCAGGTCAGATTTCGTGATGGTTCAGGCAATGTACGCGATGGCCTAGTCTTTAATACAGACTATCTGCCTTCCAGTTGGGAAACACCATGTACTAATTATCCTTATGGTACTGTTACTTTGGACGGTCAAACATACTATACATTTATGTTCAGGAGAGATGAGAATATTTATAAACCTGATGGTACATATTGGGGAATAGTCTTGGCAGGAAAAAGAGTAGCGTGTTTAGATGCAACATCAGGTTCTTCGCATCCAGAATGGAAGTGCATACAATGGTATGAATCCAGTAGAGGATGGGCGACAGTTTGCAACGACTATGGTTATGGCTTTGTAGATACCGGCCTGGACCACGGCTCAATGCCTGATACGATTTCAATGTACGGAACTTGGTAAGATATATTTAAAATAAAAATATAGAATAGGAGAGGGATAATCACCCTCTCCTACTTCATTGTTCCTATTTGCGTCTTTTAAAATTTACCCTGTCAGGTGAGCGACGAGTAATAGTTCATTCCAATCAATATTAACGGCATCAATAGTATAAGTGATACCGTTTCTAATCCAGTATAAATGCCACAGACCTTTAACCCACTCAGGTTCAAGCGGTTTTCCGTCTTCTCTTATGTGATTAAACCATATCGCGGCGGTTACTCCATTATCTAGCTTTATTGTTCGATGCCCGCTTATTAACTCCTCATCTCCGGGCTTAAATTGTTTTTGCCTGATCATGATATATGCTGGTGGATCCCCATTTCGGTACCATAACTGTACAATCCAACTTATATCAGATAAATCAGCACGGTAGAGTGTCCCGTTCAACAAGCGCAATGGTTCTGCTTCGGGACGATTCTGGTTAAAAAGTTCGGGCATGGTCTTTGATATTGGATGTTTACCAAGTATCTTTTCTGCTTCTTCTATACTTATCGGCTTATTAAGAAATCCTGAATTAATATTTTTTATATCATTTTCGATTTGTTTAACATCTATAGTCTTGGCGGTACCGGTCTGTTTTAAATCTGCTTCTCCCGTACACCCCGCCGGGGTGGACAGTACAAGAATCAGAAGACCTATAGTAATAATTTTTGTCAACCTGATCATCGGATCACCTTCCTTAATGTTTATCGTTATATATTACGTGGTTTATCATTAAAATATTACACAGTTTTTGGGAATTTCTTATGTGTTTCAGGTTGAGTTATCCCTACCTTTTCAGACGCCGCCACACTTAGAAATTCCGCTACTAGCCTAAAACTAAGGATCAAAAAAAGAGGGTAACTTAGGCCACAAGTTCTTTTTCAAGAAAATAAAAGTAAAAACCTTCTTACTTATATCAGTGTTATAGATCCTTACAACGGCGGCAAACCGTTATTTTGCACTTTTAAATTAACAGAGAAGTAGGGTTCGTTATGGAATCTCAACAATTTGTAAGATTTCCATTAAAGGTAAATAATACTATTAAATAGTATCATCTAGTATTATAGGTCTATATTTTTGTGCAATTTAAAAACAAGTTATCCTGTTAAGGGGTTTTATATAATCCGTTTTTTCACTCTCTATGTAATAACTGAGCGATGAAATCAATATGCTATCATTCTATCTCTTGCTCCCTAATTAGATTGAAGACGTTCAACAGGAGAGGAACAGCATGCCGGAATTATTCACCTATAAATCATTGGGTACCTTAACAGGATCAGTTATGGCAACTGTACTTGTAGTTGAATTTTTTAAAGAATTTTCCCTATTTAAACTTATACATACCCGCTGGCTGGTTCTTGTGGTTGCGGAAGGAATTATATTGCTGACAAATATTGGTTTGGGCTCTTTCGCTATAGTGAATATACCAATTTATTTTCTCAACGGTCTTCTTGTGGCATCTTCAGCAATAGGAAGTTGGCAGGTTGTTCATGATTTAATATCAAATGGTTCCAGTAAAGGTGAAGGGGGCTGCTCTGATTGCAAAAAAGGGGATGTTTAAAAGAATTGATCATTAAGGCGAAAAGTAGTGATCAGGAATCTATCTATTTGGTAATAAGCAGATTTAATCCGATAATGAGAAAGTTAGAGAGGAGTTTGGGGTATGATGAAGCCTATTCTGATTTAACGATTTGGATGATTTCTGCAATAAAAAAATACGATCCAATAAAGCAAAAACAGATAAGTTAATTAACAATCCATTCGTCAAAACCCATGTTGTTTATTGCATGAGGAAATTCCCCAATTTTGCAAGGATTTTTTCCCAGGCACCGGGGGGAGAATAGTTTGATTATCCAAGATCAGCAGGTAGCTATGGTGCACCAGCCGGTCAATCATGGCTGCGGTCATCTGTGCATCATAGAAGATGCCTGCCCAGCGACTGAACTCCAGATTGGTGGTAATCACTACGCTCGCTGTTCTGTCGTTATAGTTTTCTTTGAGCCAATCCGTCACCTGTACGGCAATGAGATTGGGGAACTGCTGCAACTATATTAAAACAACTTCTTCTTAATGGCTCAATTTCTTTTTTTCTTCTGCTTTGTTGTCTCTTTTTTCAAATCCATCTGCATTCACATTCCAATACTTGTAACAGAGGGTTATTAAAGACCCTTTTTTTTCTTTATTTATAAAAGGAATTATAAAGAGAGAGAATTTCATAAATCCAAAATATATAGGAAGAACACAACGAGCAACTTATACTGGCTGTCTTACTAAAAAAGCTAGTCAGCATCATAAGCAAGCAATCATGCCTCAAAACTTAAAAAAGGCGACACCACTCCCCGGGTTAATCAATGTTGCCTTATGTTTTTTAGATATGCTTTACGTTAAGCTGCTATCTTACCTGCCTTAGCTTTATTCACCGCCAGTACCGTGGCCAGTAAGGAGATGGCGCACAGATAGGCGTGGGTCTCAATCTTCTTGATGCCTCTCAAGGTAGGGCTCTCAAGACCCAGGTGTTCTTTTGACCGACTGAAATATCTTTCAGCGCTGGTTCTTTCATCGTAAAGCTTCTCCCAGTTCTTTGTACCCCGATGGGGGGTACAGAACAGGCGGGGATCGTCTTTAACGTTGGTCTTGACTACCAGGCCATAGTTGGAATCGGAGCACCAACTGGAACCAAAAGGACAATCCTCCTTGCCTAGAACATGGGGACAGCGGAATTTGTTGAAGTTCTTGTCGCATCCCCAGTAAATCATCCTGAATCCGGCGGAGCAGACGGGTGTGCCGTCAAAGTCGAAGCCTTCTTTAGGCTCTTTGGCTCCCCTCAGGTTCAGGGGAATGATCGCCCTGGCATGGTAATCGTTCATGATCGCCTCGTAGATATCGGTGCTGTCATAAGCCGAATCCATCAAGTAGTAACGTGGATCTTTGACAAGATTATCGCTCGCTTTCTTGACCAGTTTCATGGCCACCGTGCTATCGTGCACACTGGCGGGTGTTATTTCTATGGCTACGGGCAGCTCCGACTTGGTATCAATGGCAACGTGC
>DULK01000069.1 GCA_012840385.1 Syntrophomonadaceae bacterium | reverse complement strand
TGCCGAATTTAACGAACGAGAGCACCATATATGATTTTAAAGCCGGCCCCTTCCAGAGGGGCCGGCCTGCTTATTCCAGACTTGCTTCTTACGCAAGCGGCTGCATGCTGTCCCGGTAGATCGCTCTCACCACGTCCTCTGACCGCCGCATCTGCGGCAATCCCTTACAAATTCGGCGTTACACTTACTTATTTTTGGCGTTATTTTGTACTTTTCTTACTATCACTATTTATACTGGTACACGCCTGCCATGGTCTTTGCCGTAATCCTTCTCCTGCAGGTAGGACAAATCTTTTCTTCAGAGTAATCAGGCCCCAGTCTGGTCCTGACGTGATCAAAAAGGCGGTCGGCTGTAAACAGGCGGCCGCATGAGGAGCACCTGGCAAGGGAGAGGTCAGCCCCCCAGTTCTCCCCAAAAAGGCGATCTCCCTTCTGCGTGAACTGCACATCGCCGGTGGGGCAGACACTGGCACAGGCACGGCAGCCCACGCAGTCCGCTGTCGGCTTGTCAAAGGGGGGTGTTACCTTGCGGCGGGTACCCCGGAAGGCAAAGCCGATGGCATGGGCACCAACCTGATTGCAAACACGCACACACAGACCGCAGAGTGCACAGTTGTTCTCCTGTTCATTTATTTCAAAGGGAGTTGTGTTGACCCCCATCTTCTCTGCCAGTTCTTTTACGACAGCAGAGCCGGGAGCTACTGCCAGAAGTAACTGCAGAAGAATCCTGCGGCTTCGCCGAACCCGAGGGGAGTTTGTTTCGATCACCAGCCCATTGACTACCGGGAGGGTACAGGAAGCTGCCAGGCCCGGCCGGCCACCGGCTTTAACCTCCACCACACAGAGGCGGCAGGCACCGTAAGGAGGCAAGCCGGGATGGTGGCAAAAGGTCGGAATCCAGATCCCCTCCCGCTGAGCAACTTCCAAAACTGTGGTTTCATCTATCACAGGAACGGTCTTCCCGTCTATCGTCAGATTCATGATCACTTCACCTCCTGGGAGGAACCACTTTGATCGCCTTGTGGCGGCAGGTATTCAGACACGCCCTGCACCGTATGCACTTATCCTGATCCAGTCTGTATGGTTGTTTCATCCGACCCGTGATCGCCTGCTGGGGGCATACCTTGGCGCACCGGCCGCAGCCGCGGCATGCCTCTTCAGCTATGGTGAGCTCAAAAAGTTCCCGGCAGACTCCTGCTGGGCAGAATTTTTCCCTGATGTGTGCCTCATACTCTTCTCGGAAGTATTTCAGAGTACTCAGGACAGGGCTCGGTGCCGTCTGCCCCAGCCCACACAGGGCGGTGTCCTTAATGGCCAGGGCCAGGTTCTCCAGCAGTTCCAAATCCGGCATCTCCGCCTTGCCTGCACAGATCTTGTTAAGCAGTTCCAGCATCTGTCTGGTACCTTCCCGGCAGGGGAGGCACTTACCGCAAGACTCATCCTGGGTAAAGGTGATAAAGAAACGGGCGACGTCCACCATGCAGGCGTGCTCATTCATAACCACCATCCCACCGGAACCCATGATTGCACCGGCCTTGGTAAGTTCCTCGTAGTCAACCGGGAGATCGATCAGGCTGGCCGGGATACACCCTCCCGAGGGGCCACCGGTTTGAACGGCTTTGAAGTCGAACACTCCCGTACCCCCGCCGATATCATAGATGATCTGACGAAGGGTTGTTCCCATCGGGACTTCCACCAGGCCGTTGTTCTTGATGTCTCCGACCAGGGCAAACACCTTGGTGCCTTTACTGCTTTCCGTCCCCATCCCGGCAAACCATTTGCCTCCCTTCATGATGATGGGGGGTATGTTTGCCCAGGTCTCAACATTGTTGATGTTGGTTGGTTTCCCCCAGAGCCCCTTCTCCGCCGGGAATGGCGGCCTCGGGGACGGCTCCCCCATCTTTCCCTCAATGGAGGCAATGAGGGCGGTTTCTTCGCCACAGACAAAGGCTCCCCGGCCCTCCACGATCTCGATCCGGAAGCTGAAACCGGATCCAAAGATGTCATCGCCCAAGAAACCGTTCTCCTCGGCCTGCTTGATGGCTTCCCGCAGTGTCGCCACTGCCAGCGGATATTCCGCCCGACAGTAAATGATCCCTGTATGGGCACCGATGGCATAGCCGCCAATGGCCATCCCCTCCAGGACGGTATGGGGATCGCCTTCAAGAATGCTTCTGTCCATATAAGCTCCGGGATCTCCTTCATCAGCGTTGCAGATGACATATTTGACATCTCCGGGGCTCTTCCTGGCAAAATCCCACTTTTTGCCGGTCGGAAAACCGCCGCCGCCACGCCCTCTGAGTCCTGACTCCAAAACCTCCCGGATTATTTCCTCGGGGGTCATCCTGAGTGCCTTCTGCAGCGCCAGATACCCACCTCTTGCCACATACTCGGCGATACTGCCGGGATCAATGTAGCCACAGTTTCTGGTGGCAACCTTTACCTGGGGAAGATAAAAGGGGTTTTCCGCCAAAGAGCGGTCCCCTGAGAGATCGGCCAATCTCACCTTTTCCCCGGTGATCAGCACTTCATCCTCAAACACCTTGCCCAGGAGCCTTTTTCTCGGCATATTCCTGTTGATAACCCCGGCAATTATCTCCTTAACCAGCTCCGGCCTGACCCGGGAGTAGACGTATCGGGGTTTTCCGGGAAATTGTACGTAAACCAGAGGCTCCTCCTGGCAAAAGCCGAGGCAACCGGTGGTGGCCACAGCGCAGTCCAGACCGCGCTCTTTTACCTCTGCCAGCAGTGCCAGATAGACCTCTTCGGCTCCAGATGCCCTGCCGCAGGTCGCCCGACCTACGGTGATCTTTGCTTTGTTAGGATAAAGCGCTTCCAGCCCTTTCTTGCGCAGAGATGAAAGATCAGGCATCACAGTTATCTCTCTCCTTCCAGCTCGCGATCACTCCCGGAATATCCTCCGGCTTGAGGCGGCCAAAGGTTTTTCCATCAATACTGATCACCGGTGCCAGGCTGCAGCAGCCCAGACAGCGCACAGATTCCAGAGTGAATTTGCCGTCTTTTGTGGTTTCCCCTTCTTTGATTTGCAGCTCCTTTTCAAGAATCTCGCTCAACTGGACGGCTCCTCTGATATGACATGCCGTCCCGTGGCAGACAGAGATCAGGTGCTCACCCTTCGGGGTCAGGCTGAAGGCCGCATAAAACGTGGCCACTTCGTACAACTGGGTAAGGGGTATACCCAACTTCTTTGACACCAACCGCAGCGCCTCTTCCGGAATGTAACGGTATTTTTTCTGGATATCACCTAAGATACCGGAAACCCTGCCATCAACCTCCTGGTGCCGGGCAATGATTTCCTCTACCTCCGTTACATTCATCTTCTCCTCTCCTTTCCTAACCAGATGTAAACAGCAGGAGGGAGCGGGACACTCTACCGCCACCCACTTTTTAACCCCCTGCCATTATTGGAAAAATCACCACTTCGACCTCCTGCTTAAATTACTACCAGGCGTTCGATCACCCTTCCGTTAAGAGCATGATCGCGACAGGGGTAGGCCTGCCATCATCGTCCCAGCCGCATACCCTGCACTACTTGGGCGCCATTGCGGATAGCCGGTTTTCTGCACCCTTCAGCGGACCCGCTTTTATCGGCTCCTTTAACAAACGCTGCAGCAAATTTCTACAGACCGGCATTTCCTCCCCATGTTTTAGTAGCAATAATATTGGTGCCAGCGCCAGAGAACGGTTCGCAGCACATGCATCCAGAATCCTGTGCGACTTTTAGTCTGGATGTTCAGGGAGAATTCAAGCAGGCAAAGAATATTATTTAAGACTCATTTTGCGGAAGCGGTCAACTTTGATAGCAGGGAAACAGTTAAACGGTGGGTGCTTGGAGTGAAACTTAACCCGAAGTATTGCGACGTAAACCGCCGTATTAAATGCTGCATTAAATTTAGCCTGATGCTAGTGGCAATTTGTGGAACGAGAGAGCGGGAAAATCGATGGAGATTGGTGAGCAGCTATGGAAGAATAAGGTTGAGTACAGATACTGCGGATTAACCTGATAAACGGGACCATCAAGAAAGAGGTCCTCGATCAGGAAGAGGCCGGGATATCTGGGGTCCGCCGGCTCAGGACATGCCTCTGGATCTAAGAGGTTGACCCGAAGGTGGAGCCGTTAAGCGCCGATCACAACCTGATCTTGATTAGCGGCCGGCATCTCAAACCGGACACTCACATCCCCCATTTTTTCGGTTTCACGTAGTCGCTTTTGTCCCTTTTTCTTTCTACAATACCCTTATGGTTCGAGCCCTTTGACCCTACCTCCTCCCTCAAGTTGTTTTTGAAAAAAATTCATCCTTTTTTCCATGCAAACATCGTGCCAGACCCGTTTCTGAGAAGACGCTGTTCTTAGACTTCCACCTCACCCTCTGGTGCTATTTATAGGCATACAACCCAAGCACCTGGCTTTTTACCAGGCTGTTTCCCCTGAAGTCAAGGAAGCCGTGAAATTTGTTTACGATAAGATGCGCAACGGAGATTTCGATTTTGCCGAATTTA
>DULK01000068.1 GCA_012840385.1 Syntrophomonadaceae bacterium | reverse complement strand
GGTTGTTACTCGCCCTTGACGAAGGAGCAGCTAACGGCAGCCGAACTGAGGCATGGATGCCGAAGTAGCCGACTCCGCTGCAAGGATGCAGCGTAGGAGGCGGTCGGCTGCCGTCTGCGACGAGTCCCAGGGCGAGTTCAACCGGAGTCCGGGAGCAAGCGCAAGGATAACCAGATTTCATCCTCTGTTGGTGCCGCCGGAGGCGGCGTGGTGTCTTCCCTACAATGTTAAACCAATTGCGGTAATTTGTTAAGTCTCAATTAACCGTTCAAACAAAAATTGTGACATACTATAAGGATTATATATGACACATATTTATGGTTTATTATGACAGATTCCTGTTTCCATGTCCAGACCATTATCTGGAAAGTACATGAACAGGACACAATCGGATCGGATCAAGCGAAAAACGGTTCCGGCTAACATAGCCGGTGCATCTCAACCGGCCTTTATAATTTTTCCCAGATCCCCGCACCGGCCAAGAGTCACGGCGATATCCTTGAGCATAGCCAGGCGGTTGTTGCGCAGGGCGGGTTCCTCCACCATCACCATGACGCCGTTGAAAAACCGGTCGATGGTCTCCACTAGACCGGCACCAGCAACCAGGGCATTTTTGAAGTCCTTCTTGCCGAGATAACGCAACACCTCTCTTTTGATCTTCATCCAGGCCTTGTAAAGATTTCGCTCTTCGTCTTCCACAAACAGGGCAGGATCGACCGCAGTGTCCCCCGCACTTCTTGCCAGGTTTGCCGCCCGGGTGTAAACGGTCAGGAGCGATTCGAACTCAGGAGTGTCTTTCAGGGCAACCAGCGCCTCCAGGCGCTCGTGGACCAAGGCGATCCGGTCATGGGTGGGACCGAGAGCAGCCTCGATTACGTCGTAGCTGTATCCCTGATCCAGGAAGAGGTTGCGCAGCCGCGCCCGGAAAAACTCGGCCAGGTTTGCCTCCACCTCCGGCAATCCGGCCTTAAATTCCGCATCCCCAAAATTTTTATAGGCCTGGGCGATGAGATCTGTAAGGGAGAAATCAAATTTATGGGCAAGGGTAATGTGGCAAATACCTAAAGCCTGGCGGCGCAGGGCGTAGGGGTCCTGGGAACCGGTGGGTTCCAGGCCGAGGGCGAAGCATCCCACCAGGTTGTCAATCTTGTCGGCCAGGGCAACCACCGCCCCGGGCTTGGAGCGGGGCACCTCGTCACCGGCAAAACGGGGCTGGTAATGCTCCCTGATGGCCTGGGCTACTTCCTTCTTCTCGTTGCTCGCCCGGGCGTAAGCATCCCCCATGATTCCTTGCAGCTCGGGAAATTCATAAACCATGTTGGTGACCAGGTCGGCCTTGGCCAGAAAGGCCGCCCGATTTGCAATCGCCCTCTGGTTGGCGGTGAGCTTAAGCGCCTCACCCAGGTATTCGCTGAGCTTGACGAGGCGTTCCACCTTCTCGTAGATAGTCCCGAGCCCTTCCAGGAAAACGATTCTTTTCAGCTTTTCCACCTTGGCCTCGAGGGGAGTCTTGAGATCCTCTTCGTAGAAGAACTCGGCGTCCTGGAGCCGCGCCCGCAGCACCTTTTCGTTTCCCTCTGTAACCAGTTTTTTGTTGGCCACAGGCCCGTTGGCAAAGGCGATAAATCTGGGCAGCAGTTTTCCCTGCCTGCCCCAAACGGGAAAATAGCGCTGGTGTTCCTTCATCGGGGTGATGATTACCTCGACCGGAAGCCTGAGAAAACGGGAATCAAAACTGCCGCAGAGGGGTGTTGGGTATTCCACCAGGTTTGTGACCTCTTCCAGCAGGTCTTCGTCCGGTTGTACCAGCCCTCCGACCCTGGCCGCCGTTTTCTGCGCCATCTCCCAGATCAGTGCTTTGCGCTCCTCCTGGTCGACCAGGACCGAAGCCTCCTTGAGCTTTTCGAAATACTCCTCCGGCCGCCGGATGGTAATTGCTCCCTCGGAAAAGATGCGCAGACCGTAAGTGATGCGCCCCGAGCGGATGCCATCCAGCTCGAAACCAACCACATCCTCGCCCAGGAGGCACAGAATCCAGTGGATCGGCCGGATGAACTTCAATTCCCTGTCTCCCCAGCGCATCGGCCTGGGAAAGGAAAGACCGGTGATCAGAGCAGGAATCTGTTCACCCAATACCTCGCGGGCCGGCCTACCCGTCACCCGCTTCCTGGCAAAGACGTACTCTCCCACAGGTGTCGCCTGCACCACCAGGTCGCCTACCTCGACCCCCTGGCTTTTGGCAAACCCAAGGGCGGCCCTGGTGGGCTTTCCGTCCGCATCAAAGGCGGTCTTCCGGGGGGGGCCTTTCACCTCCTCAACCAGGTCGGCCTGACTGCCGGCAACCTCCCAGACGTACAGGACAAGCCTGCGGGGGGTTGAGTAGACGGCCAGCTTTTGAAAGCCGATCCGGTTTTCCCGAAGCATTTTTTCGCCTGATTCCCGCAATTGGTCGAGCACCGGCCGGACTAGCCGGGCCGGCAACTCTTCGGTACCGATCTCCAGTAACAGATCCATGGTATCTTAAGCCTCCTTGGAAACTGCAGCATCTTTGAGATAACGCTCCCGGGCCGCCGGATCCTTTAACAGGGGGTAGCCGAGCTGCTCCCGCTGGGCAATGTAACCCTGGGCACACAGGCGCGCCAGGTGGCGGACCCGACCGATGTAGGATGTGCGTTCGGAAACGCTCAAGGCCCCCCTGGCGTCGAGCAGGTTGAAGGTGTGGGAACACTTTAAAACGTAATCGTAGGCCGGTTGCACAAGTCCCTGTTCGATCACCCTGACAGCCTCCTGTTCGTACATTTCAAAGAGCTTAAACAGCATTTCCGTGTCTGCGACCTCGAAATTGTAATGGGAATAATCCACTTCTGTCTGGTGATGCACATCACCGTATGTGATATTGCCCGTCCAGATCACATCATAGACATTGTCCACCTTCTGGATGTACATGGCGATCCGCTCGATTCCGTAGGTGATTTCTGCGCTGACAGGACGGCAGTCAATCCCCCCGCACTGCTGGAAGTAGGTGAACTGGGTGATCTCCATCCCGTCCAGCCAGACCTCCCAGCCGAGCCCCCAGGCACCGAGGGTCGGTGATTCCCAGTTGTCCTCCACAAAGCGTACATCGTGGGACCGCAGATCGATCCCCAAAAACTCAAGGCTCTTGAGGTAGCGGTCGATCACATCATCGGGTGAGGGCTTGAGGATCACCTGGTACTGGTAATAATGCTGAAGCCGGTTGGGATTCTCCCCGTAGCGCCCGTCGGTGGGCCTGCGGGAGGGCTCCACGTAGGCCACGTGCCACGGTTCCGGCCCCAGTGCCCGCAGAAAGGTAGCCGGGTTCATGGTTCCCGCCCCCTTCTCCACATCGTAGGGCTGTTGAAGAACACAGTACTGGCCCCAGTAGTCGTTTAAGGCTCGTATGATTTCTTGAAACGTCCAGGCCATATTGCCTCCTCCTCGCAAGATTGATTTGATAAACAGGAAACACTACCCTGAAAAGCTAAATAAAAAACCCGTCCCCGCAGCAAACGCTGCAGGGACGGGAGGTTCCCGCGGTTCCACCCTGCTTGGTACTCTTGCGAGTACCCCCTTGTTTTTATTGCAAGCTTTACTACCCCTTCTGGCTAAGGGGGTTCCTCTTGCCGCTCGGAAGCGCCTTCGCCACTCCGCCCGGCCGGCTCCCACCGACTCCGGCTCGCTGTGCGGGGCCGCAAGTGACTACTCCTCTCCGTCATAGCGTGTTTTATCAAACTTTAGCAATTAGCCGTTAATTTGTCAAGACACTATCAGCCTTCTCCTGACGGTTCAGGCTGCTGACCGGTCTCGGGCGCAGGGTTATTTTCCCCGCCGCCGATCTCCAGCGTACACCTGCTCAACATGGCCGTGAGGGTCCCCACTGCGCCCAGCACGGCCAGTTCCCCGCTTAGCAGCATCCCCGCCACACCGAGCAATCCGACACCCGCAGGTACTTCAAAGAGGGTCTTATCGTCTTTCTTGAGACGGATTTTTGTGTGTGCCCCCTTTTCATAAATATCCTTAAGGATATGTAATAACTCTTCCCCTTTGTCCTGGAGCTTCCCGGCCCACGACTCCCTCTCCTCTTCCAGGTGGATGAGAGCCTTAACCAGATCCCCTCCGGCCTCATCCAGGGCCTCTTTTGCCTCTTTATAGCCGACGTTCGTCCTGGCACGGATGATATCAATCTTTTTCAGCAGTTCCATCTCGTCCATCGCGGCACCTCCTGCTGGTAATCTGCCCGTAACGCATCTTTTTATACTTTACGCAGTTATTCCGAATTTTAATCTATGTCGTGTTGTGCAGATCATCGAAAAACTCCCAGGTGCGCGGCTTCACTTCACCGTGATAGGCAAGGAAGGAACGCAGCAGGGAGGCGATTTCAGCGTTGCAGCCCCCGGTGAGCTTAACCCGTACCGCCCTGTCGAGGGGTGTTCGCAGAAAATAGGCCATCGCCCCCAGGGCGGCGGGAGAGACGGTGCGCGCCCCGTGAGTACCGGGAACACAGTCGGGGCAAATCACCCCTCCCTTTTCGATGCTGAACCAGGAGGGACCCGTTTCCTGACTATCGGGCCCCAAAATCCGTTTCCGACCGCACACCACACAGTCATCCAGCCGGGGACGGTACCCCAGTATAGGCAGCAGTTGCATCTCAAATACTCGAGCGACCAGTACCGGATCGCCCCACCTGAGAGTCCTCAAAGCGGCCAGCAGGAGCCGGAAGAGTTTTGGGATGGGTTGGTTCTCAAGGGTAAGACGTTCCACGAGTTCCGCGCAGTAGCTGGCCGTGGCCAGACGGTCCAGGTCATCCTGGAGAAAGCTGAAATCCTCGTCAGTCTCTCCCTGGGTGACGGTATCCAGGTTCTTACCTTTATATAAAACCAGATGGGTATGACTGAAAAGCTGGACTGCTCCCCGGAGGCGACTGGTGGGTTTCCGCACCCCTTTGGCAATCGCCGCAATCTTCCCCCATTCTTTGGTGAAAAGGCTTAAGATCCGGTCCGCCTCGCCGTAAACACGGCTTCGCAGGACGACGGCTTCCGCCTTGTAGATGCCCATCTTTACGCCTCCCGGGCCATTATATCAAAACGGTATTCTCCTTGCTACATCTCCACCCATCCAAGACCTAAATCGCGCATCATAATAAAATCATCTTCGCTATTGCGACCTTTGGTTGTAAGATAATCACCGATTATAATTCCATTAGCGCCGGCTATAAAGAGCCATAATTGCAAATCCGTCAGGGGAGACTTCGTGTTATTTGTCAGCCCGTTATATGTTGATTTGTTGACATATAAAGACAGACCACAACGCCGCATCCGGCGGCACCAACAGAGGATGAAATCTGGTTATCCTTGCGCTTGCTCCCGGACTCCGGTTGAACTCGCCCTAAGGCTCGTCGCAGACGGCAGCCGACCGCCTCCTACGCTGCATCCTTGCAGCGGAGTCGGCTACTCCGGCATCCATGCCTCAGTTCGGCTGCCGTTAGCTGCTCCTTCGTCAAGGGCGAGTAACAACCCAGCACTCACTGCTGCTTCGTGAACTGAAGAAGACAAAAAACAGAATAAATAAAGGCCGTTCCGAAACAAAGTTTCGGTGAGTGCTGGGTCGCTGCGCCTGCAAGGATAACCAGAATGTATTTACAAGTCAGGATAAACCGGAACGTATTTTCAGGGCAGACTGATAAGAAGTGTCTATATATACAATAAACGTTAACGTTTTATTTACGGATGGTTGACATTTAAGTCTTTTCGAAGTAAAAATAAGATCAACAACAAAAGATCTGCCTGAGGAGGATTGTAGGAATGAATTCTAAAAAAGCATCATTGCGTGGAATGGTCTACGCATCTATGTTCGGCGCTATGACCGCTCTGGGGGCCTATATCACAATCCCCCTCCATCCCGTCCCGATAACCCTGCAATCACTGTTTTCAAATCTTGCCGGCGCGCTCCTGGGCGGATATCTGGGAGCCTTGAGCCAGGTTATTTACGTTCTGCTTGGGGTCATGGGACTGCCTGTGTTCGCCGGGGGTAAAGCCGGTCTGGGGGTTCTGCTGGGTCCCACCGGTGGCTACTTAATCGGATTTGTTGTCGGAACATATTTAATTGGAAAAATAATCGAAGTGAAGGAGAAACCGGGTCTTACCAGGGTTTTATTCTCAATGATAGTTGGACATATAGCGATCTACGGGCTGGGGATAATTCAGCTCTCCGTGGTCGCAAAGCTTTCTCTGGCGAAAGCTGTTGCTGTCGGGGTAATCCCCTTTCTGGCAGGAGATGCGTTAAAGATTATTGCAGCCGCCGTTATCGCTCTCAAAGTAAGGGACTGGATAAAATTCTAGGGGGCATTCTCCAGCCATGATCCGGGTGGAAAACCTGGTTTATAAATACGATGCAGATGATGCTCCGGTGCTCAAGTCCGTAAACCTGGAGATAAGAGATGGTGAGTACGTGGCCCTCATCGGGCCGAACGGCTGCGGAAAGACGACTCTGATAAAGCATTTCAACGCCCTTTTGTCCCCCACCGAGGGTAACGTGTGGATAGACGGGCTGAATACCAAAGACCCCTCCGCCGTCGGAGAAATACGGCAAAGGGTGGGGATGATTTTTCAGAATCCGGATAATCAAATCGTTGGTATGACCGTCGAAGAAGACGTTTCCTTTGGCCCCGGAAATTTGAATTTGCCTCCCCGGGAGATACGGCAGAGGGTTGATAAAGCGCTTGAAGCGGTGGGGCTGACCGGCTATGCCGGGCGTCTCCCCCATACCCTTTCCGGGGGGCAAAAGCAACTCCTGGCGATAGCAGGCATACTGGCCATGATGCCGAAGCACATCGCCCTCGATGAGCCGACCTCTTCTCTCGACCCGGCCGGACGGCGCAGCATCGCCGCAGTTTTGAGAAAACTGAACAACCAGGGAATGACGATCATCCACATCACCCACAATGTGGAGGAGATCGTCGGAGCAGACCGAGTTATTGTGATGGAGGCGGGCAGCATCCTGCTCGACGGCAAACCGGAGCAGGTTTTCAGCAAAGGCGAACGGCTAAAAGCGCTGGGCATGGATGTGCCACAGGTTACAGAGTTGATGCAGCGCCTGCAACGGATGGGAGAAAAGGTTCGCACCGATATCCTGACCGTCGATGATGCCTGTGTTGAAATAGCTGCGCTGTTAAGAAGGGGCAGAATAGCAGCTCCCACCTCTCCCGGCATGCAGGCAAGAGGTTGATAAATGTGTATAAACTGGGTCAATATACGCCCGGCGGGTCGTGCGTTCACAAAATGCACCCGCTGTCTAAAATCATAGTGGTTATAGCCTTGAGCATAATAATTTTCCGGGCGGGCGCATTTGTTTTAGCAGCGGTCGGCGGGTTTCTGGCTGCCATCATGCTCCTTTCCCGGCTAACGGTTAAGTATGTGCTGAAAGCCATCAGGCCGGCGCTGCCGTTTTTCGCCCTTCTCTTCCTGGTACACCTCTTCTGTACCGGGGGGACCCCCATTCCCCCATTCCCGTTGTGGCATGTGAGCATTACTTACGAGGGGCTGCGTCAGGGTGCGCTGCTGGTATGGCGGTTCGTGCTGCTGGTCTTAAGCGCCTCGCTTCTAACCATGGTCACCTCCCCCTCCGAGCTGATCATCGGTATGGAAAGGCTCCTCAAACCGTTAAGGTTTCTGGGGATCTCCTCCTCCGATCTGGCCGTAATGCTGTCCCTCGCCTTAAGATTTATGCCCGCCCTTCTCGAAGAAATCGACAGGATCAGAGAAGCCCGGCTGGCGAGAGGGGCCGATTTTAATAAGGGCAGCCTGCTGAAAAGAACGAAAGCCATTACTTCATTAGCGATACCTCTGACTCTAAATACTTTCCGCAGAGCCGAAGAGCTTGCAGCGGCGATGGAGGCACGCGGCTATCGAAGAGGCCCCAGAACCTATTTAAAGGAACTAACCATGGCCCCGCTTGATTATATAGTTATAGGAGCAGCGGTAATAGCAGGAGTAGCTTCCTTTATTTTCTCCTGAACTTTCTTGCTCTCTTTGCCGGGAGCAGCCTTAGCCTCCCTTGGGGAGGCTTGAAAGCTGAGGGAGCCGCCTCCACGGCCTTGCCCTTATTAACCCCGCCGCTTGACAGAGCGGGCAACCTTGCGGCGCCTGCAAGCAGGGCAGAGGCCTTCGAAATCGGAACAAACCACCTTTTTTCTGGCGAAATCAAGCAGCAATCGTGCTGCCAGCGGCCGGCCGCAGGAGGTGCATCTTGCCACCTGCAAATCCGCCTGCCAGGGTTCCCCGGTAAGCCGGTCACCGGCCTGCTCAAACCTGACGGCACCGGTGGGACAGACCTTTGCGCAGGCCCGGCAGCCGATGCAGTCGGCAGCAGCCTTGCCGAAGGGAGGAGAGACCCTGCGCTGGGACCCCCGAAAGGCAAACCCAATGGCGCTGTTTCCGGCAGTCTCGCATACCCGGACGCAGAGGCCGCAGAGGATGCACTCCCTTTTCTCCTCTGGAGGTTTAAAGGGAGCTTTTTCTACACCCAGGCGCCGGGCAAGTTCCCGTATTTCAGGGGCATCGCGGACGACGGCCAGGAGCAGCTGCACCAGCACCTTTCTCCTCTCCCGCACCCGGGGAGAGTCGGTTTCGACGACCAGGCCCTCCGCAGGAGGAAGAGTGCAGGAAGCAGTGAGACCCTGCCTGCCGCCGGCCTTTACCTCAACGATGCAGAGCCGGCACGCGCCATAAGGGGGAAGCCCGGGATGATGGCAGAGGGTGGGGATCCAGATCCCCTCCCGCCGGGCCACCTCCAGGACCGTGGCTTCTCCCTGCACGGGAACGCTTTTTCCATTCAGGGTGATCTCCATCAAAATCACACCTCCCGCGGTACGGCTTTGATTGCCCGGTAACGGCAGGCGTCCAGGCATGCCCGGCACTTGACGCACCGGCCGGAATCCATATGATACTTATCCCCTTTTTCACCGGTGATGGCCTCCTGAGGGCATACCCTGGCACACCGGCCGCAGCCCTGGCATTTTTCCTCGTCGATGACAAACCGGAAGAGATCTGTGCAAACACCGGCGGGACAGAAGCGATCGCGAATGTGAGCCTCGTACTCGCTGCGGAAGTATCTGAGGGTGCTCAATACCGGGCTTGGAGCGGTCTGGCCGAGGCCGCACAGGGAGGTGTCCTGAACAGTGCGGGCAAGCTCCTCCAGCAGTTCCAGGTCGGACATCTCGGCCCGGCCTGCACAGATCCTGTCGAGTATCTCGAGCATCTGCCCGGTGCCCTCCCGGCAGGGAAGGCATTTCCCGCAGGATTCGGCAGCGGTAAATCCCAGGAAGAACCGGGCGACATCCACCATGCAGGAACGCTCGTCCATCACCACCATGCCGCCGGAGCCCATGATCGAGCCTGCCCCGGTCAGGGCCTCGTAATCCACGGGGAGGTCGATCAGATCGGCGGGGATGCAGCCGCCGGAGGGCCCCCCGGTCTGCAAGGCCTTGAGCTCGAAGTGCCCTGTTCCACCGCCGATCTCGTAGACGATCCGGCGCAGGGTCGTCCCCATCGGAACTTCGATCAGGCCGTTGTTCCGGATATTCCCTACCAGGGAGAAGACCTTTGTCCCCTTGCTGGTCTCCGTCCCCATTCCGGCAAACCACTCGCTCCCCAGGACAACAATCGGGGAGATGTTCGCCCAGGTTTCCACGTTGTTGATACAGGTGGGACTTCCCCAGAGCCCCTGCCGGGCGGGATAGGGCGGGCGGGGCCGCGGCTCGCCCATTTTCCCCTCGATGGCGGCGATTAAAGCGGTCTCCTCCCCGCAAACGAAGGCTCCCTGTCCCTTGACTACTGCGATCCGGAAACTGAAGCCGGAACCAAAGATGTCATCCCCGAGCAAACCGTATTCCTCCGCCTGGCGGATCGCCTCCTGGATCGCAGCAACCGCCAGCGGGTACTCGGCACGCACGTAGATAATCCCTTTCTTCGCACCGATGGCGTATCCACCGATGGCCATCCCCTCCAGCACCGCGTGGGGGTCCCCCTCCAGGATGCTTCTATCCATATAGGCCCCCGGGTCGCCCTCGTCGGCGTTGCAGATCACGTACTTTTCCTCCCCGGAGGCCTCCCTGGTCAGCAGCCATTTCCGTCCGGTGGGGAAACCGCCCCCGCCGCGGCCCCTGAGGCCGGACCGGGTAATTTCCTCGATGATCTCCTCAGGCTTCATCAGCAGGGCCTTCCGCAGGGCCAGGTAGCCCCCGCGGGCGGTGTACTCGGCAATGCTGCCGGGGTCGACGAAGCCGCAGTTTCGGGTGGCCACCTTCACCTGCGGGGCAAAAAAGGGAACCTGCTCCAGCCCGGCATCCCCTTCCCGGGGTTGTTCCGCCAGCTTCACCCTTTCTCCCGTCAGGAGGATCTGATCCTCGTAAACCCTGGCGAACAACCCTCTCTCAGGCAGGCATTCGCCGGCAATTCCATCCAGGATCTGCAGGGCCAGCTCCGGGCCAACTCTGGAATAAATGTACCGGGGCCGGCCCGGGCACTGCACCGAAACCAGCGGTTCCTGCTGGCAGAAACCCAGGCAGCCGGTGGCGCTCAGGCCGACATCCAGCCCCCTTTTAAAGATCTCTTCCCGGAGGCAGGCGAATACCTGCCCGGCACCGGCTGCACGTCCGCAGGTGGCCATCCCCACGGCGATCTTGGTTCTCCGAGGGTAGAGGGTAGACAGCCCCTGCTGTTTCAACTGCTCAAGGTCAACAGCATTTCTCACCGGCCGCCTCCCCCCTTCCATTCCCCAAGAACCTCCGGAACCTGATCAGGTTTGACACCTCCATAGGTCTTCCCGTCAATGCTGAAGACGGGGGCCAGGCTGCAGCATCCCAGGCAGCGCACCGCTTCCAGGGTAAACATGCCGTCCGCGGTGGTCTGGCCTTCCTTGATCCCCACCTCCCTTTCCCAGCGTTCGGCAAGGTTCTTTGCCCCTTTTACGTGGCAGGCCGTGCCATGGCAGATGGAGATCAGGTGCTCTCCTTTGGGTTCCAGGCTGAAAGCGGCATAGAAGGTCGCCACACCGTAAAGCCGGGTGAGGGAAACGCCCAACTCTCCGGATACAATCCGGAGCGCCTCTTCCGGCAGGTGGCGGTACTTTTTCTGGATCTCCTCGAGAATGGCCGCAACCCTTCCCTCGGGTTCCGGGTGCCTGGCGATTATTTCCCTTACTTCTGCAGTATTCATATCATCAACCCCCCTTCACCGTCCGCGGGTATCACAGGACAGGGCAGGCAGCTCCAATTCACCAAATGAGCAGTCAAGCCACTGCAAACTAAATACCCAGTTTCTTGCGCTTGCTGCGGATGTGGTCGAGAATGCCCTGTGCCGCCTTGAAGGGGTCCGTCTCCACGTAGAACCTGCCGCCAAAGAGGTCCTCCGCCGTCTGGCCGGTAAGAATCGACGCCACCTGCGGGGACCCCAGCACGGATGGAACCACGCCCAGGTGGGTGAATACTCCCAGAGCCACCGCCCAGGTGCCGATCGCCAGGGCTTTCTCGTGCTGGTATTCGGGGGCGGATGCGGCAACCGGCAGGTCCTTCACCGCAACCTTGAGGTAATCGGCCAGGGCCTTCAAGAGGTCGCCGATGCGGGAGTTGTCGACACAGCTTCCCATGTGCAGCACCGGCGGAAGCGGCCCGTCCAGCCCGGCCGCTTTCCCTACTGCGGTCAGAACGGCTTTCAGGGGCTCACCCGCATACTTCTCGGTGGCCTCGGGCTGCAGCAGGCCGGCCTTCCCCAGGGCCTGGGCGGAACAACCGGTGGTGACGACCAAGACGTTCTCCTTCAACAACTCTTTAACCAGGGTGACATGGAAGGAGTCCTGGACCACCTTGACGTTGTTGCAGCCCACGGTGGCCACCGCGCCCAAGATATTGCCGCCGGCGATGTTATCCACCAGAGGCTTCAGAGGGTTATCCGGATCCAGGCACGACAGGGCCTTCACGATGGCCTCGACGCTGAACCCGGCCATCATGGCGGACTTTTCCGTGGGAATCTGCACCCTCGACCGGTCGCGCCTGGAGAAATTATCGATGGCTATGCGGACGATCTCCTCCGCCCTCTTGTCCACATCCTCCAGTGTGAATCCGACGTGCTCGGCCCCCGGGATCTTGGCGATGGGCATGGTGGTGAGGATTTTGGTATGGAAGCATCCGGCCACCGCCTGGAGGGCGGGCATGATGCACTGGACGTCGACAACCATGGCGTCAACCGCCCCTGTGGCCAGGGCCAGTTCCTGGGAGAGGAAATTGGTGGCGATGGGAACCCCCTGGCGCATGAGCACCTCGTTGCCGGTGCAGCAGATGCCAGCCACCTGAATGCCTCTGGCTCCTACCTTCTCCGCCTCGGGCGCCAACCTCTTCGCCCACTCCACCACCTTCTCGGAAAGGAGGGGGACGTGGCCGTGCACGATCACGTTCACATGGTCCTCTTTAAGCACCCCGATATTGACCTCCGATGCCACGGGGGTTGGAGTCCCGAAGATGATATCCTGAATGTCCGTGGCCAGGTGCAGGCCGGCGTAGCCGTCAACAAGGCCCAGCTTCACCGTTGATAAAATCAGGTTGACCGGGTCGGCATCCACACCCATGGTGGTCTGGTGCAGGCCTTCCCGGATCTCGCGGTCGGGATTGCGGGGCAGAACGCCCAGCTTGCCCCAGGTTTCCACCCTTTCGGCCGGGGCGGTGGCCGTGAGCCACCTCATCGGCTCTCTGCCGTGATTGGAAAAATCGGCGTAGGCCGCCTCTGCCACCTCCCGGGCGATCTCCTGGCTGGCCCTGCCCTCCACGGCGATCCCCAGCTTGCGGGCGACGGCCTGCAGTTTGGCCTCATCCCTGATCTGGTACGGGGCGCCTCCCCGGGCGGCAAGCTCCAGGGCTTCGATGGCCTCGTAGGCGTGGTCAACGTGGGTGGCGGCTCCCCCGGCAACCGCGCGCAGCAGGTTGCGGGCCACGATCAGATCGGCCCCGGCTCCGCAGATTCCCTTCTGGGGTTCGTCACCGAAGGGGTTGATCCGGCAGGGCCCCTGCACGCAGTTCCGGCAGCAGACCCCCAGCAGCCCGAAACCACACTGGGGCTGCTGGCTTTGATAGCGGTCCCAAACGGTCTCTATCCCCTGCCCGGCGCACCTCTCCAGCATTGAGGAGGCGGCGGGGTCAATGGTATAACCGTCGAATTTCACAGCTTACCCCCCTCTTCCCTTAAAAAGTCGGCCAGAAACTGTTTCCTGACACCTTTCGCAAAGCTGTCAACCTCCTGGTAGACCAGCGCCCCCGTGGGGCACGCCGCCACACAGGCCGGTTCTTCAAGACCCGGGCAGCGGTCGCACTTGACGGCCAGGTGTTTTTCCCCGTCGGTGGCAATTGCCCCGAAGGGACAGACCATCACACACATCCAGCATCCCACGCACTTCTCCGGCTGATTGGCAACCACCCCGGTGGAGGTATCCTTTCTCATCGCCCCTGTGGTACAGACAGCGGCGCAGGGTGCGTCGTCGCAGTGGCGGCAGTTGAGAGGAAAGGAACCATCCCCGGTGCTCTCCACAAAGATCCTCTTTCTCGGAGGCGGGCTTTCCTGGACGGCCTGGTAGAGGTTCTTCGTTTTGGAGTGCTGCACCGCGCAGGCCAGCTCACAGGAACGGCACCCGAGACACTTCTTGATATCGACCAGGACCTGTTTCAAACAACCGACCCCCTTTCCTGGGAGAAATAAATAGAAATAGAACCGATACCCGAGCCTTCCCTACAAGTTTAAAATTCTACAACCGGATGAAAATTCCTTGCTCATCTCCAAATAAACGTACGTCTGCTCTGGAAATATGTTCAGGTTTATCCTGCCTTGTAAATACATTCTGGTTATCCTTGCAGGCGCCGCGACCTACGGAGGTTGTTACTCGCCCTTAACGAAGGAGCAGC
>DULK01000067.1 GCA_012840385.1 Syntrophomonadaceae bacterium | reverse complement strand
TCTGGGATGCTGCGTAACAAGTTGCGAACTGCTTCTGTCAAACGCAGCGTTTGGCCTCGTTTCAAATCTATTCCATCGCAGGTCAAGAGGTGTCTGTACTCGCATCCCGACCTGTCATCCTCGCTTCGCCTGTCCTGTTACCCGGCCTTCCATAGGTCGCTCGCCGGTAGACCCGTCGGTTTTTTTCATACTCTGTTGGTGCCGCCGGAGGCGGGTTATCCTTGCGCCTGTCCCCGGCACTCAATGCAGATTCGGAAGCTGCTTCCTCCCGGAACGAATATTGAGAGTATACCGTTTATCCCAGCGGCAGTAGCTTCGAGTGCCGGGCTTGCCTCAGGACTCGGGCTTGACCCTGGAACTTCCCGCAGTCTTTTTCTCTAAGTTTCCTGGAGTTGTTCGGATTTTGCAGCTGCGCCTTCTGCCAGCTTCTCCTTGTACAAACGGAACTTCTCCCGCAGCTCCGGGTCCTTGATGCCGAGGATCTGTACGGCAAGCAGGGCGGCATTGCGCGCCCCGTTGATGGCCACTGCCGCCACGGGAACCCCCGGAGGCATCTGTACTATGGAATACAGGGCATCCACTCCCTGAAGGGCTCCCCCCTGGAGGGGAACCCCGATCACGGGCAGGCAGGTGTACGAGGCCAAAACCCCGGGCAGGTGGGCGGCCATCCCGGCACCGGAGATAATCACCTCGATCCCCCGCTTTTCCGCCTCCACCGCGTACTGCGCCGCCCGCCGCGGACTGCGGTGGGCGGAGGCGATGATCATCTCAAAGGAAACCCCGAAATCCTGAAGGATCTGCGCGGCCTCCTCCATTATCCGCGCATCCGATTCGCTCCCCAATACTATCCCGACTCGCGGTGAAGTCATGTGATCAGCCCCCTTCTTATTCCCATTCAATGGTCCCCGGCGGCTTTGATGTTATATCGTAAAGGACCCTGTTGACACCCGGAACCTCGTTAACGATCCGGTTGGAGATGCGTCCCAGCACGTCATAGGGGAGATGCGCCCAGTCGGCAGTCATGGCGTCTTCACTGGTAACCGCCCGGATGACGATGGGATGGGCGTAGGTGCGCTCGTCTCCCATCACCCCGACGCTGCGTACCGGGAGGAATACCGTGAAATACTGCCAGATCTTGCGCTCCAGACCGGCGTTTTTGATCTCCTCCCGGAGGATCCAGTCTGATTCCCTGACGATGTTCAGCTTTTCCTCCGTAACCTCACCGAGTATGCGCACCGCCAGGCCGGGTCCCGGGAAGGGCTGGCGCCAAACGACATCCTCGGGAAGTCCGAGTTCCAGCCCCACCTGCCTGACCTCGTCCTTGAAAAGCCAGCGCAGAGGCTCCAGCAACCGCAGCTTGAGGTCCTCCGGAATTCCCCCCACATTATGGTGGCTCTTGATAACCGCCGCCGTCTTGGTGCCCGATTCGATCACATCCGGATAGAGGGTCCCCTGCAGGAGAAAGTCGAACTTCCCAAGCCTGGCGGCCTCTTCTTCAAAGACCCGGATAAATTCGTGCCCGATGACCTTTCGCTTCTCCTCCGGATCGGTAATCCCCGCAAGCCTGGAAAGAAAGCGGTCCCGGGCGTCAACCATGATCGTCTTGATCCCCAGCTTACGGGTAAAGGTCTCCCGGACCTCCTCTTTCTCACCCTTTCTCAGGAGCCCGTGGTCCACAAAGATGCAGGTCAACTGATCACCGATCGCCCTGTTTACCAGGGTTGCCGCCACGCTGGAATCGACACCGCCGCTCAGGGCTCCCACAACCTTCTTATCCCCCACAATCCGCCGGATCTCGGCGATCTGCTCCGATATAAAGGAGGACGGGGTCCAGTCCCCTTTGCACCCGCAGATCTCATAAAGGAAGTTGGCCAAAATCCTCCTTCCTTCAGGGGTGTGGTGAACCTCCGGGTGGAACTGCACCCCGTAAAGACGGCGCACCGGATCAATAATTGCCGCTACCGGCGTCTGGGCCGTCGTGGCGGCAACCGAGAAACCGGGCGGGGGGGTCTCCACGAGGTCCCCGTGGCTCATCCAGACAGGCGTTTCCCGGGGAAGACCGCGGAAAAGGAGGTCCGGTTCAATTACGGTCAGAAGAGCACGCCCGTACTCCCGCTCTGTCCCCCGGCGCACCGAGCCTCCCAGGAGATGGGCCATCAACTGCATACCATAGCAGATCCCCAAAACCGGCACTTCCCCTCCGAACAGCTCCGGGTCGCACTGGGGGGCCCCCGCCATGTAAACACTGGACGGCCCCCCCGACAGGACGATTCCCCGCGGTCCCCGGCTGCGCAGCTCATTCCATGGCGCGGTGTGAGGGACGATCTCACAGTATACGTTAGCTTCCCGGATGCGCCGGGCGATCAACTGGGTGTACTGCCCGCCAAAATCCAATACGATGATTAAATCCTTACCGGCAGCGATCAGAGGTTCCTCCTTCCCTGCCCCTGCAGGCAGGTTTCCTCCTCTCCGCCGGGAGGGAGAGCGTAAACCGCCGGCAGGTTGCGGTAAAGCTGCTTATAGTCCAAACCGAAACCGACTACGAAATAATCGGGGATGGTGAAGCCGTTGTAATCGGACTGGAAATCCACCTGCCGCCTGTCCGGCTTGTCCAGCAGGGTACACACCCGGAGGCTGGCAGGGCCGCGGGCCTTCAGGTAATCGTACAGGTACTTTAAAGTAAGTCCTGTGTCTATGATATCCTCGACCAGCAGCACGTGGCGCCCGGCAACGCTTTCGTCCATGTCTTTGATGATCCTGACAATGCCCGAACTCTCGGTTGCATCACCGTAGCTGGAAACCGCCACAAAATCCACCACTACCGGAACTTCCAGTTTCCTTACCAGATCGGCCATAAAGATAAAGGCACCCCGCAGGATGCCCACCACAAGCAGTTCTTTTCCTGCGTAGTCCCGATTAATCCTGTCTGCCAGTTCGTCAATTTTTTTTTGAATTTCGGATTCTGTCAAAACTACCTCGAGTTTCCCCACAGATTTACCTCCAATGCCGTATCATACACAGATTATACCACAGCAAACAGCGTCCCCCCATAGGTTCGGGCACAGGGCTCAGGTTCCTGCCTCCCAGGAGGCCAGATAGCGCCTCTGCTCCTCGGTCAGCTCTTCGATCTTAACACCGTAGGCCTCCAGTTTCATGCGTGCCACCCGCTCGTCGATTTCCGGAGGAACCTTGTAGACGTCGGGCTGCAGCCTGCCGTGCATGCTCACCAGCCAGGCCGCAGAAAGGGCCTGGTTTGCGAAGCTCAGGTCCATTACCTCGCAGGGATGCCCCTCGCCGCAGGCCAGGTTGACCAGCCTCCCCTCCCCAAGCAGGAAGATGCGGCGCCCGTCCGGCATAAGAAATTCCTCCACATTATCTTTAACGATCCTTTTTGAAACGGCCTGGGCCTCCAGTTCGGGGATGTCGATCTCCACATTGAAGTGCCCGGCGTTTGCCAGGATCACACCATCCTTCAAATAAGGAATATGCTCCTTCCCCACCACATGGATATCCCCTGTGGCCGTCACGATGAAGTCGGCCCGAGCGGCGGCAGTTTTCATATCCGTCACCTCATTGCCGTCCATGAGGGCTTCCAAAGCCTTGAAGGGGTTCACCTCCACCACGATGACCCGCGCCCCCAGACCGCGGGCCCGGGCGGCGATCCCCCGTCCGCACCAGCCGTAGCCTACCACCACAAATACCGATCCGGCCAGCAGGTAATTGGTGGCACGCAGGATGCCATCCATCGTTGACTGACCTGTCCCGTACCTGTTGTCGAAAAGGTGCTTCGTCAGGGCGTCGTTGACCGCCACTACGGGGTACCTCAATACCCTCTCTTTCGCCATCGCCCTCAGGCGAATCACACCGGTAGTGGTTTCTTCGGTGCCGCCGATCACCTGCCCGACCTGGGCGGGGCGCTTTTCATGAAGGGTGGTCACCAGGTCTGCCCCGTCGTCGATGGTGATCTGGGGTTCGCTGTCCAGAGCGGCGTGGATCTGCCTGTAGTAGGTTTCGCTATCCACACCACGCCTGGCGTAGGTAGGAATTTCGTAGACAACGTTGAGGGCTGCAGCGATGTCGTCCTGGGTGCTCAACGGGTTGGAGGCACAGAGCACAAGGCTGGCACCTCCCGCTTTAAGCACCCTGGCCAGATTGGCCGTCTTGGCGGATATATGGAGACAGGCGGCGATTCGGATATCCTTAAGGGGGTGCGTCTTTTCCCACTCCCGCATTACCCGCTGTAAGACGGGCATCTTCCGCCAGGCCCATTCTATCCGCTGCTTTCCCTTTCCGGCCAATTCTTCATCCATTAAAGTAAGCTGACTGTATTGCGACACCTTTACTCAACTCCTCCCCATGGGGTACTACCTCTCGGCTTTTTCCATTATTCTGTCTAACTTTGCCGCAAAAATCACATGTTAATCATACCACAATTTTCCCCTGCGCTGAACCATCCCTAAAAAATCCATGGCAGACCACTACGCCGCCTCCGGCGGCACCAACAGAGGATGAAAATACCCGACGGGTCTACCGGCGAGCGACCTATGGAAGGCCGGGTAACAGGACAGGCGAAGCGAGGATGACAGGTCGGGATGCGAGTACAGAC
>DULK01000066.1 GCA_012840385.1 Syntrophomonadaceae bacterium | reverse complement strand
TTCCCCCCGAAAATAAAATATCGTGACAAAAAGGAGTCACGTTATTTTGCCCAGAAAAGAAATATTTAATAAAATATTTTGACCAGAAACCTATGATTTAAGGTTAAGATAATTTGCGGTATAACAGCAGAACGCTGGTACCTGGCCCAGCTCGTGGACAAAACCCGCATCAGCGAGGGGCCGCTGATCTCCACCGAACTGGTTTCCGCCTCCCACTTGAGGCAGGAAAACCCGCAGCTTGCCCGGAAGGCCGAAATCAAGCTAACCGATACCGATCCGGAACAGCCCAACAGCAGTTCCAAAAGGGTGTTTCAAGACGCTCTGGTAACAGTGGTAGTAGCTCCCATCTTGGATGGCAACCACCGGTTCAGAGGAGCACTGGCCGGAGGCATGCTACTCAACCATAATACCCAAATACCGTGTGAATACACCTGCAAGATCCCCAGGACCTATCTATCCATCAGCGCCCGGGGTATACGGATCAGTTCCAACATCGAAACCAGCGAACTCTCCAGGCCCATGGGGAGCATCCAGGAGAAACAATTAATTGAGACCACCAACCAGGGAAAGCAATACCGAGGTACTCTCTGGGTCAATAAAAAATTATCACTGATTGCTGTGGACCCGATCTTTAATAATGTCGGGAATGTAGTTGGCAATATCGGGGTGGGAGCCCCCATTAACCTGCTGTCCGACCTGAGAATCCAGGTTGTTCACGCGCTTATGCTTATTTCTATCCTGGTGATCCTTGTCGCCCTGATCCTGGCCGAGAAAGTGGGTTCACTACTAATCAATCCGATCTACAAACTCAAGGCTATTGCGGCCGAGGTTGTAACCGAAACCGTGGACCCCGGGAAGATCGCCTGGACTCATAACCAGGCCCCGGTGGAAATTACAGAATTGGCCAACACAATTATAAAGATGGCCCGGAACCTGAAACAAAAAGAGGTCGAGGCCCATACTCTGGCACGGGCTCTGGCCGAGGAAAAAGCCCAGCTGGAACATAAAATTGACCTGCGCACACGCGAGCTCGCCCGAACCGTGGCTCAATTACAGACCGCCAATAAATACAAGTCGCAGTTTTTGGCCAATATGAGCCATGAACTCCGTACACCATTGAACGGGATCATCGGTTTCTCCCAGTTGCTTCAAGACCAGGTAGCAGGCGAACTCAACCAAAAGCAGCTACGCTACACCATTAATATTCTGACATGCGCCAGACAGCTGCTGGAGCTTATAAACGACATCCTGGACCTGGTGAAGATCGAACAGGGTAAGGAGAAAATTAACCTGGAGCCCACCTCCGTAACAGAAACCACAGACGCCATTACCCTGCTCTTGCTACACCAGGCAAATAATAAAAAGCTGACCCTCAAGACAACTGTGGAACCGGGGTTACCTGAACCCCTTTGGGACAAGAAAAAAATCAAGCAGGTGCTTTCCAACCTTGTTACCAATGCCATCAAGTTCACGCCAGAAGGGGGAGAAATCGAGGTCGCGGTACAAAGAAGTAACGATGGTATTTTGTTCCGGGTAACGGATACCGGTATAGGTATCAAGCCGGAAGACCACGAACGGGTCTTTATGGCCTTCGAGCAGGCCGAGTCATCCTACACCCGTCAGTTTGAAGGGGCCGGCCTGGGGCTGTCCATAAGCAAAAAACTCGTGGAGATGCACAACGGCCGGATCTGGATCGAAAGTGAGGTCGGGGTTGGTACTACTGTATATGTCTTGCTGCCGCTCAACCCATTGGATAACCAAAAGGAAGGTGGTATCCCTGGAAGCCCTGCATAAGATTCTGGTTATTGAAGATGACCCGGCAAGCGCCGAGTTGTTGAAGGAAGTGCTGGAACAGGTCAACTACCGGGTGATTGTAGCCCATGACGGCAGAAATGGAGTGAAACTTGCCAACCAAGAACTTCCGGACCTTGCTATCGTGGATGTGATGCTACCAACTCTCAATGGTTTTGAAGTCTGTGAACAGATCCGCAGCAACCAGGCTCTGATGACATTGCCGATCATCGTTCTGACAGTGTTCAACGAACCCCAACACCGGGTCAGGGCGATCAAAGCAGGAGCAACCGATTTCCTCAACAAGCCCTTTGACAGATTAGAACTGCTTACCAGAATCCGCTCCCTGCTGGATCTAAAAGACGAGATTTCAAAAAGAGAACTCTTTCAGGATGTAGCGTACTGTTTGATGACTGCGCTGAACAGCAGGAGCCCCAATGTCGCATCTCATAGCAGGAGAGTGGCCAAACTGGTTGAACAGCTTGGAATGAGACTGAGCACCCCAACAAACATGATCAGCGAACTGGTAACCGGGGCATTGCTCCACGATATAGGGAAACTGGGCTTGATACTTTCTCCCGAAGTTGTGCCGGAGGACCTGTCAGAAGATGAAAGAACTATTTGGAAACAGCACCCATTAATCGGCGAGAAAATGTTTTCTCGTTTTCACAGGCCCATTGTACAAAAAATTATCAGGTCGCACCACGAAAGGGTATCCGGTGGAGGTTTTCCGGATTCCCTGGCAGGCCCTGCTCTTGAGTTCCCAGTGCGGATTGTGGCACTCTGCAACCGCTTCGACCAAATCTCGAAAGGAGAACCTGAAAATTGGGGAGAAGCCATTAAGACACTGCAGTTCGAAACCGGTCAGGGATACTGGGACAGCAACGTCCTCAAGGAACTGGAGAAACTGCTAAAGCTGTACAGTGAGTTGGGAATGAACCCATATAAAGGATTATAAAGATTCAGTAATAAGGTTCAAGCCTGTTGCCAGAGAAACAGGCTCGCATGAGTTCATCGGATCGTTTTCTCATGCATTCTCATGCCGACACCTGCTTCATGCGGCACTCGGGAAGCAGGCTCAGTTTCAACACCTCCTTGATCTGCCTGACCGGGATTACCTCCAGGGGAAGCTCCTTGAAGATCTCCTGCCAGTTCTCCTGGGGAATCAAGACACGCTTCACCCCGGCACGCTGAGCCGCTTCCACCTTGGCCACAACCCCTCCCACCGGTTTGACCTCTCCCCGCAGGGAAAGCTCACCGGTGAGGGCCACCTCGTTGTCAACCGGATGCCTGGTTAGAGCGGAATAGACCGCAACGGCAATGGCCACACCGGCAGAGGGGCCGTCCGCAGGCATCCCCCCGGGGAAGTTGATATGGATGTCGTAGGAGCGGGCATCCACTTCCAGGTAGCGGCGCAGTACGGTCAGGGCGTTTTCCACGGACCCCCTGATCATGCTCTTGCGCTTAACCCGCCTCCCGGAGAGGCCTCCCATCTCCTCCTCTTCTACAATCCCTGTGACGATCACCTGCCCCTTTTCCTCACCTGCCGGTACGGCGCAGGCCTCGATCTCCAGCAGCGTGCCCAGGTTCGGGCCGCTAACCGCCAGGCCGTTTACCATGCCGACCGCCGGTTCGCCCGGGATCTTGCGCTCCGGGCGGGGGGAATACTGGCCGCTGTTGACCACCCACTCCACGTCTGAAGCCCGGATTTCCTTAACATTCTTTGTCTGGGCGAGGCCCGCGGCGATCTGGACGATGTTCACAGCCTCTCGCCCGTTGGTGGCGTATTTCTCGATCACGTCCAGGGCCCCCTCCCCGAAAGTGTAACCGATCCGGTCGGCGGCATTCCCGGCGATGACCCTGATCTCCGCCGGAAGCAGCATTCTGAAAAAGATCTCCACGCACCGGGAGCGGATTGCCGGGGGAATCTCTTCCGGAAGGCGGGTGGTGGCCCCGATCAGCCGGAAGTCGGCGGGGAGCCCGTTCTGGAAGATATCGTGAATGTGGGCGGGGATATGGGTGTCTTCCGAGTTGTAATAGGCGCTCTCAAAAAACACCTTCCGGTCCTCCAGGACCTTCAGGAGCTTGTTCATCTGGATGGGATGCAGTTCTCCGATCTCGTCAATGAACAGCACCCCTCCATGGGCCTTTGTGACCGCCCCCGGCTTGGGCTGGGGAATCCCGGCAATGCCCAGGGGGCCTGCCCCCTGGTAAATGGGGTCGTGCACCGATCCGATCAGGGGGTCGGCGATTCCCCGCTCATCAAAGCGGGCGGTGGTGGCATCGATCTCGATGAACCTGGCACTCAACCCGAAGGGGGAGGCGGGATTCCGCTTGGCCTCCTCCAGCACCAGCCGGGCGGCAGCGGTTTTGCCGACCCCCGGTGGGCCGTAAATCAGCACGTGCTGGGGGTTGGGGCCGCACAGGGCGGCCCGCAAGGCCTTCAGTCCGTCCTCCTGTCCGATGATCTCTTCAAAGCACTTGGGGCGTGTTTTCTCGGAGAGGGGTTCTGCCAGGGAGATGCTTCTCAGACGCTGGATCTTTTCCAGCTCCTTCCTCGACTCCCGGTCCACCGCGATGCGCGCCCCCTGCTGGCCGCGCAGCAGGTTCCAGAAGTAAAGCCCTATCACAACCAGGAAAAGAATCTGGATAAACCCCAAAAATCCGTTCCAGTTCAGAGTACCTGTCAAACCGACCACGGCTCCTTCTACAAAATGCAAATTATCCGGATGATTTCAACATAATTATTGCCAGGAACCGCGGTTTTTAACCCTGACCCGCTTTCAAACATAAAATCAGGGGTGCCTACCGGCACCCCCATGTTGCGATGCTAAGCCGTTTCTTCTCTCTTCTTCTTCCTGTCCACCGTCACCAGGATCGGCTCTTCCTTCTTGGAAATCACATCCTTTGTGATCACGCACTTGGCGATATCCCCCCGCGAGGGGATCTCGTACATGACGTCGAGCATGATATCCTCCAGGATCGCCCGCAGCCCCCGCGCTCCGGTATTCCGGCGGATGGCCTCTTTGGCCACAGCACGCAGGGCGTCCTCCTTGAATTCGAGGGTCACCCCGTCCAGCTCGAAGAGCTTCTGGTACTGGCGCACCAGAGCGTTACGCGGCTCTGTCAGGATCCTGACCAGGGCATCCTCGTCAAGGGCGTCAAGGGTGACGATGATCGGAACACGCCCTACAAACTCGGGGATGAGGCCGAACTTGAGCAGGTCCACCGGCAGGATCTTGCTCAGCACCTCCCCTATCGGCATCTCCCTGCTGTCGCCCAGCTCCGCCCCAAAACCGATGGTCTTTTTCCCGATGCGGTTCTGGATGATCTTGTCGATCCCTTCGAAGGCGCCGCCGCAGATAAACAGAATGTTGGTGGTGTCGAGCTGGATGAACTCCTGGTGCGGGTGCTTCCTTCCCCCCTGGGGTGGAACGCTGGCAACGGTGCCCTCCAGAATCTTCAAGAGGGCCTGCTGCACCCCCTCACCTGAAACATCCCGCGTGATGGAGGGGTTTTCCGACTTGCGGGCAATCTTGTCGATCTCATCGATGTAAACGATCCCCTTCTCCGCCTTTTCCACATCGTAGTCGGCGGCCTGGATCAGCTTGAGGAGAATGTTTTCGACATCCTCACCCACATACCCGGCCTCCGTCAGGGAAGTGGCGTCGGCGATGGCAAAAGGAACGTTCAGAATGCGGGCCAGGGTCTGGGCAAGCAGGGTCTTGCCGCAGCCCGTGGGGCCGAGCATGATGATGTTGCTCTTCTGAAGCTCGACATCCTCTACCTTCATACCGAGGTTGATCCGCTTGTAGTGGTTATAAACGGCGACGGATAGGGTCTTTTTGGCATGTTCCTGCCCGATTACGTACTGATCGAGGATTTCTTTGATCTCCCTCGGTTTGGGAATGTCGCTTAACTCAAAACCCGTCTCCTCGCCGAGTTCCTCTTCGATGATCTCATTACAGAGCTCGATGCACTCGTCGCAGATATAGACACCGGGGCCCGCCACCAGCTTCTTTACCTGGTCCTGCAGCTTTCCGCAGAAAGAACACTTCAGCTGTCCCTTTTCATCTCCAAATTTATACAAAACTACACCTCCTTCGGACTACCCATTCTTCTGTCCTACTCGGGTGGTAATCACATCATCTATGATGCCGTACTCCTTTGCTTCAGGGGCATCCATGAAGAAATCGCGGTCGGTGTCCTTCTGGATCCGTTCCAGCGGCTGCCCCGTCAGTTCCGAAAGGATCCGGTTAAGCCTGTCTTTTACCCTGATAATGCGCTTGGCGTGAATTTCGATATCGGTGGCCTGACCCTGGGTCCCGCCAAGCGGCTGGTGGATCATGATCTCGCTGTTGGGTGTGGCGAAACGCTTCCCCTTTGCCCCTGCAGCAAGCAGGAAGGCTCCCATGCTCGCCGCCAGCCCCACACAGATGGTGGAGACGTCGGGCTTGACATACTGCATTGTATCATAGATCGCCATCCCGGCCGAAATCGAACCACCCGGAGAATTGATATAGAGATAGATGTCTTTCCCCGGGTCTTCTGCTTCGAGAAAAAGCATCTGGGCAATAATGATATTTGCCACACTGTCATCTATGGGGGTCCCCAAAAAGACGATCCTGTCTTTCAACAGCCGGGAATAGATGTCGTACGCCCTTTCCCCCCGGTTGGTCTGTTCTACTACCACTGGTACCAAGTATTGTGCTTTAGGCACCGTTTCACCTGCTTTCTAAAAATATAATGCTCTCAAGTTAACTATATCAAATTTATCGTCCGGTTAAAAGTAGCCGCGAAGCGTTGCTCTTGCCCGCGGCCCTTGCCTTTTCCAGCGTCTGTGGTTATTATTCCCCCGGCGAAACCTCTTCCGTTCCTCCCGGAACTCCAGCCATCTCACCCGCACCGGTTTCCTCTCCGGCCTCGCCGGTCACTGGTTCGTCAGGAAGCTCGACGGCGTTCTCTCGGAGAAACTCCTGTACCTTTTGCATCAGGATGCCCTCTTCGATCGAAGCAAGCTGTCCTCTCTCTTCCAGACTCTTGCGCAGCTTATCGGTTTCCATATTATATTGGGCGGCCATGTCGTTGATCTCTGCTTCCACTTCCTCCGGAGTTACCTTGATTCCCTCGGCCTTCGCAATCGCCCCCAGCACAAGGCTTCGCTTGACGGCATCCCGGGCACCCGCCTCAAGGTCCTTCTGTACGGTATCGAAGTCCTTGTTGGTGATCCTGAGGTAATCCTCCAGGTTCAGCCGCTGGTAGGCCAGCCGCCGGATGAAATCCTGGGTATCCTGCTCCATCTGGCGCTTCACCAGTATCTCGGGAAGCTCGACTTCGGCCTGCTCGACCACTTTCTGAACAACACGCTCGGTGAAGATGCGCCTGGCGTTGAGCCGTCCCACCTCTTCCAGTTTATTCCGCAGCTGCTCTTTTAATTCCTGCAGGTTTGAGCATTCGCTGACGTCCCGGGCGAACTCGTCATCAATGGGGCTCAGCTCCTTGCGCTTGATGCCGACGACCTTAACCTTGAAGCAAGCCTCTTTCCCCTCAAGATCAGGATACTGGTAAAGAGACGGAAGGTGCAAGGTAAATTCTTTCTCTTCACCTAACTTCATTCCAAGCAAATGAGCCTCAAAACCGGGAATGAACTTTCCCGAGCCTACCTCAACAGATCGCTCCTGACCTCCCAGCCGGGGCTCGGGCTTGCCGTCTACCGTGGCTTCCAGATTGATTACGGCAATGTCGCCGTCGTCCACAGTACCGTCACCGGCATCCACCAGCCTGGCGTGGCGCTGCTGGAGGAGCTTCAAATGCGCTTCTACCTCGTCGTCCCCCACTTTCACCTCGGGCTTGACGGCCTCAATGCCTTTATAATTCCCCAATTTAACCTCAGGCAACACCTCAACGGTGGCCTTGAAGATCAGCGGCCGGCCCTTTTCCATCTGGATAACATCGATCTTCGGCTGATCGATAGGTTCGACTTCCTGTTGCTGCACTGCTTCCCGGTAAGCCTGAGGGAGAAGGATGTCGAGGGCTTCTTCATAAAGCACCTCTTTTCCCAGGCGGGCCTCCAAAATCGGCCGCGGCACCTTACCCCTGCGAAAGCCGGGAATATTAACCCTTTTTACTACTTTTTGATACGCCTTCTGCAAGGCATCCTCCACCTGATCCGCTTCAACTTCGATTTGAAGGGTTACCTGATTCTTATCTAGCCTTTCCAGAGCTGCGCGCATTTATGCTCCTCCTAAATGTATAATTGCCATTGTTTGCCATGCAGGTCTATGCTCTAACCTGTATACAGGCAATTTCACATCTGGTGCGGGAGAAGGGACTTGAACCCTTACGGTGTTACCCACCGGATCCTAAGTCCGGCGCGTCTGCCATTCCGCCACTCCCGCGTTCATGTAGCATAATAGCATCGCTCTACGTCCCCCGTCAAGTAATTACTTAAGAAAAGGGGTATTGTGGACAGGAGAGTTTTTCCAAGCGGTGATCATTTATGATGCTCTTCTCATAAGCGTTACATTAAATTATTAAAAACTCTGCATAAGCGCGGTGCGCCGAAGGCAACCTAGAGATATAAAAACTCGCCTGGGGAGTGAGTCCAATTGGTGGAGAAAGGTATCGCCGTTTTCCTCCTGCTGCTGCTGGGAGGCATGCTTCTCTACGTTTTCTTTACAAATGTTGTTACACCGCTGCGCAGGCCGCCCAACCCGTAAAAACTGCACCCTCTCTCGATTATTCCTGCCCGGCGGCCGGAAACTCTACCGGAAACCGGAAGGCCGGCCGCCATCCAGAAAATCCGAACTCAGATCAATCCTCCGGGCACATTCCGGAGAGTCAAAATCAGGTGAATTAACCAGCCTGGAAACAGTGTAAGCGGCCATCTCACCCTGGTACGGCCGCATTATTTTTTTTAGCTCGTCACCAGGCGCCGCCGGGTCCAGCCATGCCCTCTGCTGTTCCCGGTCCGCCAGGATCACCGGCATCCTGTCGTGGATCTCCCTCATGAATTCGTTCGCCGCGGTGGTGATAATGCAGCAGGAGGAGAGCCCCGCTCCCTCCGGACCCGTGCGGTAGTCCCAGATTCCCGCAAAGGCGAAAAGGGGCTTGTCCGGCAGCCGGATGCACATGGGCTGCTTTCCCCGGCCCGTCCTTTTCCATTCGTAAAAGCCGTCGGCGGGGATCAGGCAGCGCCGCCAAAGGAACGAATCCCGGAAAAAGGGCTTCTGGTCAATGGTTTCCGCCCGGGCGTTGATCAGCCGACGGGCGGCGGAGTCATCCTTTGACCAGCGCGGGACGAATCCCCAGCGCATCAGAGAAAAGGCGTGCTTTTGACCGTTCCCGGTGATCACCGGGACGTCCTGGCCCGGAGCGATATTGTATCTCGGCCGGTGCTCCACCGTCCCCGGCTCCAGTTTGTAATAGTCCTGGAGAGTCTCTCCCTCCACGGTAAGCAGGAAGCGCCCGCACACCATTTATCACCGCCCTTTCCTTAAATCGGGGTGTGGAAAAAGCTGTTGGGCCGCGCATTACCGGAACAGGGCCGTTAATAAATGATTCCATCCGGAAACCGGAAATCCTGCCGGAAGCCATTTTATCAGGTCGAACCCCTCCCCGCTTCAGTCCTGAGGGCATGTATGGGGAGGTTCGGTTATGGCAGGCGGGTCCGCCTTATAGTCAGATCCGGGGAAATCGGTTTCGATGATCATCAACTGCCCGCCCGGATAGACACCATTATTGGTGACCTTGTAATCGTCATGATTATGAGCGATGTAAAACTGCGGGAAGAAAAAGTTGTCCGCAGCCGAACCATAGTTCCAGGTGGCCCAGTTATACGGAGTGATAAAAGAGCCGCGCCCCAGACCTGTTTGCAAGATGATCTCCGCCCACAAATCCCCGGCACCGGGTGAAGGCGGTATAAAGGTACCTGCTTCTTTTGAGCGTTCTGTAGCGCCGGCGATCTGCTGCTTCAGTGACGGAAAACCCGCCTTACCGCAGAAAATGTAATCAGCATAGGTGCTCCGCTTATCGTCGGCGGTGTAAAGGAGGTCGTAGCTCTCGCCGGAACCGACAAGAGTAGTAAAATTCATTTCGTGAGCCGGATTATTCATATCAGCCACCCTTGGGTGGGTATCTTTCCCGACGATCAGGCCCATCCACCCGTGGGTGTGGAAAGGTACCGGTTGGTATCCCACGTTGATCAGGCGAAGCAGGAATTTATCCGCAGGCCTTAGCTTATTCTGATGAAGGGTTTCGGCAGATTCGGCACCGTCTGGGTGCTCACAATCCTCATGTTCGTTATCCCCATAGAAATGCGTTTTTGAGTGCTCCTTCCTTCCTGTAGCTACCCTGACATAAGCCTCATAACCATCGGGGATGCTGTAGCCGAAATCGGGTACCAGGTTTTCCGGCAAGGTGGTTGGCAGGAGGGTATCGGGAAAAGCGCGGCCGTTGATGAGCCACCAATCAGGCTTGTAATCAACCGGGTTGAATTCGGTCTGCTCGAACACCGCCTGGTGCCATCTGGAATCAATGTCTGAGAGAAGTACAACCCAGTCGCTATTGAAAAAGGTATTTATATCGTTATAGGCAAAGTTCCTATTTGTAGCCGTAACGGGAATCTGGGGCTGCGGTATCCAATTCAAGGTCCAGCCTCTATACCTATCTTTCCGGATTCCCGCTTCGGCGAGGCTTTTCATGGAAGGGTAAACAATCAAGGCGCCGTACATCCCCATCTGGACATGCTCTGAGGCTTCCTGGTGACAGTGGTAGAAAAACGAGCCGGGGCGTTCCGGTTTGAAGAAATATGTTACGGTGATTCCCGGACTACCCGGCGGTGTTACAGGCACACCAAACGATGTTTCGGGAACGCCGTCGATCTGGGTCGCGATGTGGGCACCATGGATATGAATCGTATGGACATCGAGTATCGGCGGGTCGGTAAGGAACAATCCGAGATTGGTGAGAGTGAGATACAGCTCATCCCCCACCTCAATGTCAATTCTTGGAGAAGGTATTACTGCCTTCCCCCTCAGAGCATCCAGATTCTCCGGCAGCTTCGTGTCAAACTGAGGATTAACGATTTTTTCAGGGCCTGCAGGCCTGCCGCAGTCATCGATCGACTGCACCTTATAGAGCCCGCCAACAAACCCGAAAACATAGACTTTCTTGCGGGGTGCTGTCCCGGTGGGGTCGGTCGGCAGGTGGATGAAACCGTCGGTTGCAAACAAGTTCCAAAAATACCTTTTCGGCATGATTAACCTCCTTAATAACCAAGTCAGCGGTTAATAGTTTTTATATTTTATGAGTTACCGGTACAATCGGTTCCCGGTTTTCGATCTAAACACTGATGCTGAAGCGCCGACGAATAGCAGCAGCCGACAGGAAACCGGGTTTTGTGGAACCTAATTAATTATGCCTTGAGAATTTGTTTACAGTTCTGTTATAAATGGCGGTTATACTATGAACAAAGAGAAAGTGTACCCGGCACTAATTCCGGAGAAAGGGGGGAAAGGGTGCTTTTTCCGTGCCGGTACAGTCTTTCCGACTACTCGGAGTGAAAGGAAGGGTACCCGTCTATGAACAAGAAGCTGCTGACCGCGGCCATAATTTTAGCTCTGGTACTCGGGATCGCCGGAGCGGCCCTTGCCGCCAGCTCAGGGGGGTCATCCTCCAGCAGCGATAACCAATGGAAACCGCCATTCATGAACCTGAACCTTACCGACGACCAGTTGAGCAAGCTGCGGGATCTGCGCACCGAGTTCTTTAATAAAACTCAGGACCTCCGCAGCGAGCTGCAGAAGAAGATGTTCGAACTGAGCAACCTCTACCTGAGCAACAATCCCGATCAGGCCCAGATTGAGGCCAAGAAGGCGGAAATAGACAAGCTGCGCAGCCAGCTCAAGGACTTGAGCGAGCAAAGCAGCCAGGAGTTTAATAAAATTCTGACCCAGCAACAAAAGGAACAGCTTTCCCAAATGGCTGCAAGACGGTTCTTTGGGATGGGCATGGGCTTCGGCATGGGAGGCCATAGAGGAGGCCGCGGCTTCGGTTGTCCCTGGGGGGCTGCTCAACCGTCAGGAGCAACCCAATAATAATCCCCTGCTGCAGGAGGGGAGGGTAGAACCCTCCCCTCCCTTTTGATTTTTGCCGGTGAAATTAATGGAGAAATCAGCTAAAATAAGTGATCAAAAGAGAGCGGCGGACGTGCCTGAAGGAGGAATCGGGCTTGGCCAAAACGGGTCCCGTACTGATCGTGGATGATGAAGAGAATATCAGGGAAGTTCTAAAACTTTACCTGACCAAAGAGGGCTATCAGGTGGAAACCGCAGGCGACGGGGAAGAAGCCTTGGCCAAAATCAGGGAGGTCAGGCCGCAGCTCATTGTGCTCGATCTGATGCTGCCGAAAAAGGACGGCTGGGAGGTCTGCCGGGAGGTCCGCAAAGAATCCTCAATCCCGATCATCATGCTTACGGCCAAAGGGGAGGAGATGGACCGCGTGCTGGGGCTGGAACTGGGAGCCGACGACTACCTGAGCAAGCCCTTCAGCCCCAGGGAGCTTGTGGCCCGCATCCGGGCGGTTCTGAGGCGCACCGGAAGCGCATCCGGCAGCGCCGCGGGGGATCCGGAAATACTGACATTCCCGGGGTTAATCATCAACTACCCCTCCCACAAGGTTATGGTCAACTCCAAGGAGGTAGAGTTCACCCGCAAGGAATTCGAGCTTTTATGGTTCCTTGCCCGCAACGAGAAACGCCTGTTCACCAGGGAGCAGCTGCTGGAAAAAGTGTGGGGATACGAATATGCCGGGGATACCCGGACCCTGAACACCCACATCCAGCGGATCCGGGAGAAGCTGGGGGAGCCCTGCTCCCGCTATATCATCACCGTCTGGGGGATAGGCTATAAGTTCGAGGTGACGGCCTAGTGGGGAGATCCCTGTTTCACAAGCTGCTTGCTTCATACTTAATAATTATCCTGGTCACCCTGAGCGTTGTCGGGTTGATGTTTTCCGAACTCTTTACCAACTATTACTTCAAGGCCAAGGAACAGGAACTGATCACGAAGGGCCAGGAGGTCAGCCGGATCCTGGCCGGGTATATCAACGAAGGCATCCCTTTCCCCACCATCGATCTCGCCCTGATGGCCCTGGACAGGTCGCTCAATGCCCGCGCCTTTGTGATAGATAACAGCGGGCAAATCGTAGCCACCACCGCAGGCAGGTTCGCTCCAAGAGGGATGTTCCTGGACCCCGGTGAGGCAAGCCAGGTTCTCCAGGGGAAGGTTGTCAGCTGGAGAGGGTTCAACCCCCGCTTCAACCAGGTGATGGTGTCAGCAGCCGTACCCATCCAGGTAGACAACCAGACCATCGGTGCCCTTATTTTAAATACATCCGTGGTGGATATAACCCCGGCAATAGCAGTTGTAAGAAGATTTATCATTTATGCCGCCGTCGCCACCGTTATCCTGGCGATGGTAATCGGCTACTACCTCTCCAAGTCCATATCGCATCCCCTGCGGCGCATGAGCCAGGCGACCAAGGCAATGTCGCAGGGGAATTTTGCGCAGCGGATAGAAGTCACCTCCCAGGACGAGATCGGACAGCTGGCCCAGAACTTCAACGAACTGGCCCAGGCCCTGGACGATACCATTTCTGCTCTTAAGCTCGAAAAGGATAAGGTGGAAAATGTCCTGAAAAACATGGCCGAAGGCGTTCTGGCCGTTGACCACCAGGGACGGATCATCATGGCGAACGCCCAGGCCGCCAGAACCCTGGGCTTCAAAGACCAGGAGTTCAAGGGCCGTCTGCTGGCAGAACTCACCTCTTTTTCAGAGATAGACGAGCTGTTTGCGGATGTCCTCCGGGAAAAGCAGGCATTAACCGCCGAATTCAAACTGCCGAACAACAAGTTCATCCTCGCCCACGTCTCCCTGCTGCAGGAAAACGGAGAAACCTTTGGCGCGGTGGCCGTGCTGCAGGACATCACCGGGCTGCGCCGGCTGGAGGAACTGCGGCGCGATTTCGTCGCCAACGTTTCCCACGAATTGAGAACACCCCTGACCTCCATTCAGGCCTTCGTAGAGGCCTTGCTGGACGGGCTTGTGGAGGATCCCGCTACCCAGTCGAAGTATCTCAAGGTAATCCACGACGAAACCCTGCGCCTGAAGAGGCTGATCCACGACCTCCTGGATCTTTCTTTAATCGAATCAGGCAAGGCAAAGTGGCAGGTGATGCCGGTAAACCTCAAGGAGATCACCTCAAGGGTGCTGGAAAAGCTGATGCCCCAGATTGAAGAGAAAGCGCTGGAAATCAAAACAGAGATACCGGAGGAGCTACCCCCCGCCCTGGGCAATATCGACCGGATCGAGCAGGTGCTGATTAACCTGGTTCACAACGCCATCCAGTTTACTCCAAAGGGGGGAAGGATCGAAATCAGCGGAAGCGCCTGCGGCGATGAGATCAGGGTGAGCGTCGCAGATACCGGTGAGGGCATCCCGGAGGAGGACCTGCCCTACATCTGGGACCGGTTCCACAAAGTCGACAAATCCCGGACCCGCGGGTCCGGCGGAACGGGGCTGGGGCTCGCCATCGTCAAGCACATCGTCGATGCCCATGGGGGAAGGGTGGAAGTGGAGAGCGAACAGGGCAAAGGCTCAACCTTCACCTTTTACCTCCCACAGGTGAAGTAAGTTGAATCTCCGGCGGTACCGTGCTGTTCCAGCTAACGGTAGGTATAGTCATCCGGCCATTATAAATAAACCCCCGGGTTCTATCCCCTCAGGGGTTTAGGGAATATATCCTCTATCCTCCCAGGCGGTGGGGCCTTACAGGCCCCGCTTCCAGGGGAGCTGCCGCATTTCCGCCAGCCAGCTGGTGATCCTGCCGATGTTCTGGAATACGGCGAAGGGGGCCGGGCCGCCGGGAGCGCGCCTGCGCCCGACGCAGGTTGCGATCTGGATGAAATCATAGAGGTCCCAATCGAAGGCCTGGGAAAAGGACCGGTACTCCTCCATGGTCAGGTCCTCCAGGCGTTTCTTTGTCCCGATGCAGTACAGGACCACCCGTCCTACGATGCCGTGAGCATCCCTGAAGCTGACCCCTTTCCGCACCAGGTAGTCGGCCAGGTCGGTGGCGTTGGTGAAATCCCCACCGGCCGCCTCCCGCATGCGTTCCTCGTTTATCTGAAGGGTTTCCATCATCGGGATAAAGACGCCGACACAACCCTTGACCGTGTCCAGGGCATCGAAGACCGCTTCCTTATCCTCCTGCAGGTCCTTGTTGTAGGCCAGGGGGAGCCCCTTCATCACGGTGAGGATGCCCATCAGGTGGCCGTAAACCCGGCCTGTTTTCCCGCGGGCCAGCTCCGCCACATCCGGATTTTTCTTCTGGGGCATGATGCTGCTGCCGGTGGTGTAGGCATCGTCCAGTGTTATAAAACCGAATTCGCTGCTCGACCAGAGGATCAGCTCTTCCGCCAGCCGGCTCAGGTGCATCATGATCAGGGAACAGGCAAAAAGCAGTTCCGCCACGAAATCCCGGTCGGAAACGGCATCCAGGCTGTTGGCGGAGATTTCGCCGAAGCCCAGCTCCCTTGCCACAAACTGGCGGTCGATGGGAAAGGTGGTTCCCGCCAGGGCGCCCGACCCCAGCGGGCAAACGTCAACCCGCTTATAGCAGTCCCGGAGGCGTTCGTAATCCCTGCGCAGCATTTCGCAGTAGGCCAAGAGGTGGTGGGCAAAGGTCACCGGCTGGGCGCGCTGGAGGTGGGTGTAGCCGGGCATGATCACCTCCGACGTTTCCCGGGCGCGACCGATCAGTGCCTCTATCAGCCTCAGCACCAGGTCCCCCAGCGCCTCTATCTCCTCTTTTACGTAGAGCCGGAAGGAGGTAGCCACCTGGTCGTTGCGGCTGCGGGCGGTATGGAGTTTCTTCCCCACTTCCCCCACCTTCGCCACCAGGCACTCCTCGATAAAGGAGTGAATGTCCTCGGCATCGGGGTTGAACGCCAGCTTACCGGCTTCCAGTTCCGCCCGGATCTCCTCCAGGCCGCGCACCAGCGCCTCCGCTTCTTCCGGCGTGATTATTCCCTGACGCCCCAGCATCCGGGCGTGGGCAATCGAGCCCCGGATGTCCTGCCTGTAGAGGCGGGCGTCAAAGGAAAGGGAGCCCAGAAAGCCGGCGGCATCCTCCGCCGTCTCTTTTGTAAACCGTCCACCCCAGAGCTTCATTCTGTTTCCTCCCATCATCAAACGTGATCTTGCGGCATTTTTCGGGGTTATCCTCTAATTGAAATATGTAAATCCGTTTATTGCTCTTTTCCCTGCTTCATGAGGGCGCGCACCTTCAGGGGGAGGGCAAACAGGTTGATGAATCCCTGGGCATCCTTATGGTCGTAAAGCTCGCAGTGCCCGAAGGTGGCAAACCCCTCGTGATACAGGGAGTAAGGAGAACTGACACCCGCCGGGGTGCAGCTTCCCTTATAAAGCTTCATCCGGACCGTCCCGGTCACGGTCTTCTGGGTTTCGTCCACAAAGGCGGCCAGCGCCTGGCGCAGCGGCGAATACCAGAGGCCGTCGTAGACCAGTTCGGCGTAGCGCTGAGCTACCAGTTCCTTAAAGTGCAGGGTGTTCCGGTCGAGGGTGAGGGATTCCAGCTCCCGGTGCGCCAGGTACAGCACGGTTCCCCCGGGGGTCTCGTAAACTCCCCGGGACTTCATCCCGACCAGCCTGTTTTCCACCATATCGGCGATCCCCACACCGTTTGCCCCGGCGATCCGGTTCAGGGTCTTGACCAGAGTCACCGGGTCCAATTCCTTGCCGTCAAGGCTCCTGGGTACACCCTGCTCAAACCCGATTTCTACGTAAGTGGGCCGATCGGGAGCCTGCTCCGGGGGTGTGATCAGCAGGAGCACGTCATCCGGCGGCTCGCAGGCAGGATTCTCCAGGTCGGCCCCCTCGTGGCTGAGGTGCCAGAGGTTCCGGTCCGTGCTGTAGGGACGGTCCTTTTTTACAGGAACTTCAATGCCCTTTGCCGTAGCGTAGGCGATGGCATCCTCCCGGGACCTGATATCCCAGAGGCGCCAGGGAGCGATCACCTTGAGGGAGGGGTTGAGGGCCTGCACGGAAACCTCGAACCGCACCTGGTCGTTCCCCTTCCCGGTGGCTCCATGGGCCACCGCATCCGCACCCTCCTTTTCTGCGATTTCCACCAGGTATTTGGCGATCAGCGGGCGGGCGAAGGAGGTCCCCAGCAGGTACTTCCCTTCGTAGATGGCGCCCGCCTTGAGGGTGGGAAAGACGAAATCCTCCAGGAACTCTCTTTGGAGATCCTTGATGTAAAGCTTGCTCGCCCCTGCTTTCAGGGCGCGCTCCTCCAGGCCGGAGAGTTCTTCCTCCTGCCCCAGGTCTGCGGCAAAACAGATCACTTCACAATGAAAGTTGTCCTTGAGCCACGGGATCGCCACCGAAGTGTCCAGCCCACCCGAATAAGCCAGTACGACCTTGTTTATTCCCACGGTTCTTCCTCCTCATCCTTTTCTGGCAGAGGTGCCCCCACCCGGATCCTCCGTGGTGGCGGCCCCAGAAGATAACGGCTCAGTCATCGGCTCAACCGGCCCTACCGTTCTACTGCATCAGCAGGGCCATGATCGCCTTGTGCATGTGCAGGCGGTTTTCGGCCTCATCAAACACAACCGAATGAGGGCCGTCCATGACCTCATCCGTGATCTCCTCCCCCCGGTGCGCCGGCAGGCAGTGCAGCACGATCACGTCCGGCTTCGCCCGCTCAAGCAGCCCGGTGTTCACCTGGTAGCGGGAAAAGACCCGGGCGCGCTCTTCCTGCTCCTCCTCCTGGCCCATGCTCGCCCAGAGGTCGGTGTAAACAGCATCCGCCCCCTCGACCGCCGCCGCAGGATCCTCCACGACCTCCAGCTTTGCCCCGGTTTTGGCGGCATCGGCCATAGCCTCCTGCAGAATGCCCGGATCCGGTTCATAGCCCAGGGGGCAGGCGACGGTCATGCTCATCCCCACCCTGGCGCAGATCTGCAGGAGGGAATGGGCGACATTGTTCCCGTCCCCGATAAAGGCCAGTTTCAGCCCCGCCAGCCGTCCCTTGTGCTCCTCTATGGTCATGATATCCGCCAAAGCCTGCGTGGGGTGCACCAGATCCGTCAGGCCGTTGATCACCGGAATGGAGGCGAATTCGGCCAGTTCCTCCACGTCCGCCTGGGCAAAGGTGCGGATCATGATCCCGTCCAGGTACCGCTCCAGGGTCCTGGCGGTATCCGGCAGCGACTCCCCTCTGCGAAGCTGAATATCATTTGCGTTGAGAAACAAGGGGTAGCCGCCGAGCTGGTACATCCCCACCTCGAAGGAAACCCTTGTGCGGGTAGAAGGCTTGGTGAAGATCATCCCCAGGGTTTTTCCCTGCAGGACGGGATGGGGAATGCCCGCCTTTAACTCCTTTTTGAGATCGTGGGCGGCGTCCAGAAAGAGCCTGATCTCCTCGCCCGTGAAGTCGGCAATGGTCAGAAAATCCCGCCCTTTAAGCTTTTTGCTCATGTAAGCTCCGGCCATCTTGTCATCTCCTTCGATTCAATTTTAATTTATCAAAAACCCGCAGGTTCTTTCCTTAATCCTTTCCTTCATCGCCAGGTATTCCTGCAAACACAGGCAGTCGGGAGACGCCCCGCTCCGCTTGGCCCGCAGGGCTTCCAGCAGGGCTCTTGCCGTGTCCAGAGAGGTAAGGCACGGCACCCGGTATTCGGTGGCCGCCCGCCGCAGCTTGAAACCCGCCCGCTCCGGGATCCTCCCCCGGGTCGGGGTATTGATCACCAGCTGGACCTCCCCTTTCTGGATGAGATCCATGGCGTTTTTAAGCCCCGTTTTTGTTGATGATTCCAGGGAGGCCACCGCCTTAACCCGCAGGCCCTTCCCCCAAAGCTCCCTGGCCGTTTCGTCGGTCGCCAGAATCTCAAAGCCCAGGTCGGCGTACCCGGCAATAACCGGGACGGCCTCCGCCCGGTCGCGCTCTGCAAGGGATACCAGCACCTTACCGCCCAGGGGCACGTTGATCCCGGCGGCGATCAGGGCTTTATAGAGAGCCATTCCGAGGTTGCGATCGATACCCAGCACCTCGCCGGTAGACTTCATCTCGGGGCCGAGTGACACATCAACCTGAAGCAGTTTTTCAAATGAGAAGACGGGGGCCTTCACCGCCACAAAGGGAGGGGGCGCCGCAAGCCCGCCGGAGTACCCCAGGTCGGCCAGCCTCTTGCCCAGCATTACCTGGGTGGCCAGCTTGACCAGGGGGATTCCCGTTACCTTGCTCACAACCGGCACCGTCCTGGAGGCCCGGGGGTTGACCTCGATGCAGTACGCCTTGCCGTTGGAGATCACATACTGGATGTTCAGGAGACCCTTGACCTGGAGTGCCGCTGCGATGCGCTGGGTATACTCCACGATCTGGCGTGTTTCGGCCTCCGTCAGGGTCTGGGCCGGAAGCACCGCCGTGCTGTCCCCGGAGTGAATCCCCGCCCTTTCCACATGCTCGATAATGGTAGGGATCAGGGTGACCTTCCCGTCGCAGACCGCATCTACCTCAACTTCCTTGCCTCTGATATACTTGTCAATGAGCACCGGGTGCTTGGGGCTGATCTTGACCGCAGAGGCAATGTAGGAAAGGAGGTCTTCGGTGTTTTCCACCACCTCCATCGCCCTTCCCCCCAGGACATACGAGGGACGCACCAGGACGGGGAAGCCCAGTTCCTCCGCCACCTGTACGGCCTCTTCCGGCTTAAGGACGGTTTTCCCCTGGGACTGGGGAATGTTCAATCTCCTCAAAAGCCTTTCAAATAAGCGCCGGTCCTCGGCGGCGTCGATGCTCTCCACACTGGTGCCCAGCACCGGAGCCTTATAGAAGGCCAGGTGGCTCGTGAGGTTGATTGCCGTCTGCCCGCCGAACTGCACCAGGACCCCGTCCGGTTTTTCCTGGTCGATGACGTTGAGCACATCCTCCGGAGCAAGCGGCTCAAAATACAGCTTATCGGCCGTATCGAAATCAGTGCTCACCGTTTCCGGATTGTTGTTGATGATCATTCCCTGCACCCCGGCCTCTTTCAAGGCCCAGACGGCGTGCACCGAACAGTAGTCGAACTCGATCCCCTGGCCGATCCGGATCGGGCCGGCTCCGAGGACGATGACCCGCTTCTGCTCCTGAACGGACGCCTCGTTTTCGGATTCATAGGTGCCGTAAAAATAAGGCGTGGAAGCGGCGAACTCCGCGGCGCAGGTATCCACCATCTTGTAGACCGGCAAAATTTTCTCTTTTTTTCTAAGGGCCCGGATCTCCGCCGCATCCTTCCCCGTCAGCTTGGCGATCTGGTAATCGGAAAAACCCATTTTCTTGCTCTGTGTTAAAAGCTCGGGTGTCAAACTCTCGTTCTTCAGGCGGTGCTCCTGGTCCACCAGCTTTTTGATCTTGGCCAGGAACCAGGGGTCCACCCTGGTGTAGTTGGCCACTTCCCGGAGGGTCCAGGCCCGCCGGAAGGCCTCGGCGATAGCAAAAAGGCGGATGTCGGTGGGGTTGACCAGGTTCTCCTGCAGCTCCATTTCCGTCCACCGGGCGGCCTCCGGAAGGTAGAGCCCGTAGATCCCGATCTCCAGAGAGCGCACCGCCTTGAGCAAGGCCCCTTCAAAGGTGCGGTCGATCGACATGACCTCACCGGTAGCCTTCATCTGGGTGCCCAGAGTGCGGTCGGCACCGGCAAACTTATCGAAGGGCCAGCGCGGGATCTTTACCACTACGTAGTCGATGGCCGGTTCGAAACAGGCGGTGGTCTCTCCCGTCACCTTGTTGACGATTTCATCCAGCCGGAGCCCCACGGCGATCTTCGCCGTAACACGGGCGATAGGATATCCCGTCGCCTTGGAGGCCAGGGCGCTGGAACGGCTGACCCGGGGGTTGACTTCAATGACCCGGTAATTCATGCTCCTGGGGTCAAGGGCGAACTGGATGTTGCATCCCCCTTCGACTCCCAGAGCCCTGATGATCTTCAGGGAAGCGCTGCGCAGGGTCTGGTATTCGATGTCGCTCAGGGTCTGGGTGGGCGCGACCACGATGCTGTCCCCTGTGTGCACCCCCATGGGATCGAAATTTTCCATGCTGCAAATGGTGATGCAGTTGTCGGCGGCGTCCCGCATCACCTCGAATTCGATCTCCTTCCAGCCCAGCACGCTCTCTTCGAGCAGCACCTGCCCGATGCGGCTGCTCTTCAGCCCGATGGCCACGATCTTGCGGAGTTCCTCCTCATCCCTGGCAATCCCTCCCCCTGTGCCGCCAAGGGTGTAGGCGGGGCGCACGATGACCGGGTAGCCGATGCTGCGGGCAACCTCACATGCCCCGGCCAGGTCCGTGACGATGCTGCTCCGCGGCACCGGTTCACCGATTTGCAGCATCGTCTCTTTAAACAACTCGCGGTCTTCGGCCCGCCGGATGGCTTCGATCGGGGTTCCCAGAACCTCGACCCCGCACCTCTTCAATACACCTGCTTCTGCCAGCTCCACCGCCAGGTTCAAGCCGGTCTGGCCCCCCAGACCGGGGAGGATGGCATCCGGCCGCTCGCGCTCGACAATCCGGGTCAGTGATTCCAGGTTCAGGGGCTCTATGTAAACCCGGTCTGCCATGTGGGTGTCCGTCATGATGGTGGCCGGGTTGCTGTTCACAAGAACAATCTGGATCCCTTCCTCCTGCAGGGCCTTGCAGGCCTGTGTTCCGGCGTAATCGAACTCGGCCGCCTGCCCGATGACGATCGGGCCGGAGCCGATGACCAGCACCTTTTTGAGGTCTTTACGCTTGGGCATGCAATTCCCCCCCTTCCAAACCCGTACCTAACATGCTTTTCGAAACTCTTGCAACGACTCCGCCAGTATCGAGACTGCTTCGTCAACCTCATCCATCCCTATGATCAGCGGAGGCAGGAAGCGCAGGACGTACTCCGCGGTGCAGTTGACCAGCAGGCCCCGCTCCTCGCAGAGGCCAACCAGCTCTTTGCCGGGTCGATCCAGCTCGATTCCGAGCATCAGGCCGCGCCCGCGCACCTCTCTGATTACCTGAAACCCGTCTTTTAGTTCTTCCAACCGCATCTTGAAATAACGTCCCACCCGTTCCGCCTTCTCCACAAGCCCTTCCTCCCGGATAACCTGAAGGACTGCCAGGGCGGCGGCGCAGGCCACCGGGTTTCCGCCAAAGGTTGAACCGTGAGAACCGGGCCGGAAGGCATTGGCCACCTCCTCCCGGGCTACCACGGCACCGATAGGGAGGCCTCCGCCAAGGGCCTTGGCCAGCACGAGCACATCCGGGCGCACCCCGTAGTGTTCAAATGCAAACATCTTTCCCGTCCGTCCCAGGCCGCACTGGACCTCGTCGTAAACAAGCAGCACCCCCTGGGCGGCGCGGATCTCCGCCAGGGCCGCCATGAATTCCGGTGTGGCAGGGTAAACCCCGCCCTCCCCCTGCACCGGCTCCACCAGGATGGCCACCGTTTCCGGGGTTATCGCCCCCCGCAGGGCTTCAACGTCGTTGAAGGGGATGTGGCGAAAACCTCCCGGGAGGGGAGCAAATCCTTTCGAGAACTTTTCCTGCCCGGTGGCGGCCAGGGTTCCCAGGGTTCTGCCGTGAAAGGAGTTCGTAAAGGTGACAATCTCCGGGTACGTTTTCCCATGCTCGTAACCGTACTTCCGCACCAGCTTGATGGCCGCCTCGTTGGCCTCGGCGCCGCTGTTGCAGAAGAATGCTCTGTCTAAACCGCTTAAACTGGCAAGTTCCCTTGCCAGCTTTACCTGCGGGCCGGACCAGTAAAGGTTGGAACAGTGGATGAGTTCCCCGGCCTGCTCCCGGATCGCCGCCACGACACGGGGATGGCAGTGGCCGACGGAATTAACGGCGATGCCGCTCAAAAAATCGAGGTAGCACCTGCCTCCGGCATCCCAAACCCGCGCCCCTCGTCCCCTGACCGGTACAAGGGGTGACCGGCTGTAGGTCTGCATGAGGTACTCCTCTCCGCACTTCAAAACCTCTTCTCCCGTCATATGCCCATTCCTCTCCCGTTTTTCTAATCCATCCGCCTGTGCCTATTCGTTGACAACCATTGTCCCTACCCCTTCGTCGGTAAAGACTTCGAGGAGGATTGAGTGGAGAATTCGACCGTCTATGATGTGGACGCGGCCCACTCCCTTCTTCAGGGCCTGCACACAGCACTCAATCTTGGGGATCATCCCGCCTGCGATAATCCCCTTCCGGATGAGTTCGGGCACTTCACTCACCTTTACCACGGAAAGCAGGCTGGAGGGGTTGTTCCTGTCGGCCAGAATCCCCTCCACGTCGGTGAGCAGCACCAGCTTGTTTGCTCCCAGCGCCGCCGCCACCTCTCCGGCCACGTAGTCGGCATTGATGTTGTAACTCTCCCCGTCTTTACCCACACCGATGGGAGCAATCACAGGGATGTAACCCTCGTTTTTCATGGTCTCGATGATTTCGGGATTGACCCTGATGATCTCACCGACGTAGCCCAGGTCAACAGGTTCCTCCCCTGGAGCCGCCGGCAGGGTCTTCTTACCGGCCTCGATCAGGTTCGCATCCTTGCCGCTGATTCCGACCCCCTTGCCGCCCAGCTTGTTGATCAGGGCGACGATCTCCTTGTTTACCTTGCCGGCCAGAATCATCTCCACCACCGACATGGTCTCTTCGTCGGTCACCCGCTGGCCGCGCACAAACTTCCAGTCCTTGCCGAGACGCCTGAGCATGGTGTCGATCTCCGTTCCGCCGCCGTGCACCAGGACGGGGTGGATCCCCACCAGCTTGAGCAGAATGCAGTCGGTGATCACCCCTTCTTTAAGCTCCTCACTGACCATTGCCCGGCCGCCGTACTTAATGACCACCGTCTGCCCGGCAAACCTTCTGATGTAAGGCAGGGCTTCCACCAGGATGGAGGCCTTCTCTAAAGGAGTCAGCACCAAATCCGATCCCCCCTTCAGGTTCGGTATTGAGCGTTGATCCGCACATAGTCGAAGGAAAGGTCACAGCCCCAGGCTACAGCCTCGGCATCACCCTGTTTGAGGTCGAGGGTTATGATCACTTCCCTCCCCTCTAAAATGGACCGGGCGCGATCCTCGTCGAAAGAAAGCCCCGTTCCCCGGGCAGCAACCTGGAGATCTCCCAGGTAGATATCAACCTTGTCCGGTTCAAAGGAAACGCCGGCGTTCCCCGCCGCCGAAAGGATCCGGCCCCAGTTGGCATCCTCCCCAAAGAGAGCGGCTTTGACCAGGCTGGAACCGGCAACCGCCCGGGCGATTGTGCGCCCGTCCTCTTCGCAGGCGGCACCTTTCACGCGGACCTCCAGAAACTTGGAAGCCCCCTCCCCGTCCCGGGCAATCATCTTCGCCAGCTCCCTGCAGACCGCGAACAGGGCATCCCGGAACAGGAGAAAGTCCGAACCATGGCCGGTGATCGGCTCGTTTCCGGCCAGGCCGTTGGCCAGGCAAACCACCATATCGTTGGTGCTGGTGTCTCCGTCCACGGTGACTGCATTGAACGAGCGGTCTCCTGCCCAGCGAAGGGCGTCGTACAGCGCATCCGGGGAAACGGCCGCATCGGTGGCGATAAAGGCCAGCATGGTGGCCAGGTTCGGGTGGATCATCCCCGAACCTTTGGCAATTCCCCCAACGGTTATCTCCTTTCCTCCACAGGTGAACTTCACCGCATACTCTTTTGGGGTTGTATCCGTCGTCATGATCGCCTCCGCCGCAGCTCCCCCGCCGGCTACGGAAAGCTCCTTGACCGCCCGGCGTATCCCCGCTTCGATCTTCTGCATGGGAAGCGGCACCCCCATGACGCCGGTTGAAGCCACGACCACGTGCTCCGGGGCTATGCCCAGCATCTCCCCGGTCCAAAGGGCCATCTGCCGGGCATCCGCCAACCCCTGCTCCCCGGTACAGGCGTTGGCAATTCCGCTGTTGACCACAATCGCCTGGGCGGTCCGGCCGGCCAGGTGTTCCCTGGTCACCAAAACGGGGGCCGCCTTCACCCGGTTCTGAGTGTAAAGCGCGGCGGCCACCGCAGGCACCTGTGAGTAGATCACCGCCAGGTCGCGCCTCCCCTTCTTGCGTATCTGGGCTGCAACACCGGCCGCCTGAAAACCCTTTGGCGCCGTTACACCCCCTGGCACAAGATCCCACTTCGTTGCGTTTCCTACCACCAATCCAGGGTACCTCCTGTTGTTAGAGATATAGGCCCGGAACGGCCAGCCCGGCCGTTTCCGGAAAACCGTACATGAGATTCATATTCTGGACCGCCTGACCGGCGGCGCCTTTTACCAGATTATCGATCACCGAAACAACGATCACGCCTCTCTCCCCGTTGACGGTGAGGCCGAGATAGCACCGGTTGGTCCCCCGCACCCAGTTGGTCTGAGGCCATTCCCCGTCGGAGGCAAGCTCGACAAAAGCCTCTCCCGCATAAAATTCCCTGAAGATCCGGCGCAGGGAGGCGCTGTCAAAGGGCCGCAGCAGGTTTGCGTAAACGGTGCTGAGAATCCCCCTGGTCATGGGAATCAGGTGGGGAGTAAAGGTGACCTCCACCCTGCCGCCTGCCAGAACGGAGGCGTAATAGGCGATTTCGGGAGTATGCCGGTGGGAGCCTACGGAGTAGGCCCGGACGTTTTCATTGCATTCGGAAAAATGGCTGGTCAGGGCCGGAGTCCGGCCCGCTCCGGAAACACCCGACTTGGAATCCACGATGATCGACTGCAGGTCGATCAGACCGTGCTTCAAGAGAGGAGCCAGGGCCAGCAGTGCGCTGGTGGGGTAGCATCCCGGGTTGGCTACCAGCCGGGCCGCGCTCACGGCAGACCGGAAAAGCTCCGGCAGCCCGTAGACTGCCTCCTTCAGAAGGTCAGGAGCCTCATGAGGCGTCTGGTACCATTCTTCATAGAGGCCCGCCTCGGGTAACCGGAAGTCGGCAGCCAGATCGATCACCCGCTTCCCTTTGCCCAGGGCCTCCTTGACAAAAGGAGCGGAAAGTCCGTGCGGCAAGGCGAGAAAAATCAGATCCGAAGCGGAGATCAGTTCCGGCACCTGGTCCATGCCCTTGATTTCCAGTTCCACGTGGCCCCTCAGGTGAGGAAAAACCCGGTCGATGGTGGAACCGGGGAAATCCCGCGCAGCTGCCTTAATTGACGTTACATGGGGGTGTTTGCACAGGATGCGCACCAGCTCCTCTCCGACGTATCCTGTCACACCTACAATACCGACCTGTAAGCCCATTCTCCTCTCCCCTATCGAAAACTAAATGTTACTTCATTATTATACATATCTATGCATAATCATACAACAAAAACTATTAAATTTTTACCCTTGGCTTAAAAAATATGAGGATGAAAATGTTCGTTATGGCGGATGGTGAAGGTCGGATATTGAATTGCCAGGATTATCATAGTATGAAGGCAGGGCAACGGCAATTGAAAAAAAATACCAGCAGCCGATCACCCCGGAAGCTGCCGGACAAAGAGGTTAATCCTTCGATCAAAAAACTCACTCTTCATTATCATCAACAACGACCTCGATCCTGCTGCCACACTCCTTACAGGTCCTCCCTTTAAGCCCGGGAACGGTTACCCGGTACCCGCTGCGGTGCACCAGCAGGTTTTGGCACACGGGACAGTAGGTGTTGTTGACAGCCTCGCCCAACTCCCAGGCGTTGCCGACATAAACGTATTTCAACCTGCGGCGGGCCAATTCCCGGGCCCTGGTGAGGGTCTCCAGGGGTGTTGGAGGAAGCTCCATTTTATACCGGGGAAAGTAGCGGGAAAAGTGAAGGGGGATTGCCTCATCAAGGGATGCCACCCAGTCCACCAGGGCACCGATCTCCTCTTCCCCGTCATTCATTCCCGGCACGAGCAGGGTGGTAAGCTCTATGTGGCACCTGCCTTGGGCGGTCTCAACGGTACGCATGACCGGCTCTAAATCCCCCCGGCAGACCTTTTTGTAATAATCCCCTGTGAAAGCCTTGACGTCGATGTTCATGGCATCAATGTAGGGAAGCAGCCGGCGCAGGGGCGCTTCGTGCACGGAGCCGTTGGTGACGAGGACGTTCTTCAGCCCCTTCTCGTGCGCCAGTTTTGCACTATCGTAAACGTACTCATACCATACCAGAGGCTCCGAATAGGTGTAGGCAATGCCGATGGATCCGGAGTTGTCCCTGGCCCTGATCGCGATGTTCACGAGCCTCTCCGGTGGGACCTCCTCCGTAACCGGTTCACCGTGGGCGATCTCCCAGTTCTGGCAAAAAAGGCAGTGAAAATTGCAGCCGAAGGTGCCGACCGAGAAGATCTGGCTGCCGGGGTAAAAATGATATAAAGGCTTCTTTTCTATGGGGTCCAACCCCCAGGAAGAAACCCGCCCGTAATTCATGGTATACAGCTTTCCCCCTGCGCTTCTCCGCACCCGGCACAAGCCGGTACGGCCTTCGGGCAGGCGGCAGTTATGTGGGCAGAGACGGCACCTGACCTCTTCGTTCCCGGTTGCCTCGTAAAACTTTGCTTCACGCATTTTCATCATCACTCGTAGCGGATGACTTCAAAGCGCTCCAGTTCCACCGGTTCGTCGGGCCGGATCCCGGCCTTCTGGCGGGCGATGGCTACCTGCTCCGTCACCGTGTTGATGCCCTCCAGGTTGGGAAGCAGCAGGCCGGTACGGCCCTTGCTCCTGACAATTACGCCGTACCTCTTCGGGTCAAGATCCTTTTCTGAGGCGACGGGTTCCGGTGGGGTGAGTACGTCCACAGAAATCTTTAACTCCGGAACCTCCTTGAGTTCAACCGGCCAGAAACGCGGGTCCTGCACTGCAGCGCTGACCGCGTTGTGAATGATCTCGGCAGCTATGTTTTCCTGCACCGGTTCAATGGTGCCGATGCAGCCCCGCAGCTGGCCGTGTTTTTTCAGCGAAACAAACACCCCTGCCTTCCCCTCCATCCCTGCCGGAAGTGGATCCGGGACCGGAAGCAGTTTGTGGGTGCGCAGGTAATGTTCGATGCTCGCCCTGGCAAGCCTGACAAAAGGTGAAACCTGTTTACCCGGGACGGCTCCCGTGCCTGTTTTTGCTCCCTTTGGTCTCTCCTTGATGCGGAAGTCGGCAACCAGGTACCCTACCCCGAAGGGGCCCTCGTAGGAATAAATATGGCTCGTGACGTCATATTCCTGGAGAGCACCCAGGAGCATGATGATCGGCCTGAGCCCGCACTCCCCGGCCCTCTCGATCAGTTCCTCGGGGAGGTTGAGAATGCGTTCGGTATCCATTTTTTCCAGGGCTTCCCGGATAATCTGGTCGAAAACCTTCCCTTCCGGAGTATAACCGGCAGGGGCGCCCGGGATCAGGCAGTGAGAGAGATCTCCGCTGGCGATCATCCCTACGCGGCGGGGTGACTGAGCGGCAGCCCGTCCGACGGCCTGTCCGAACTTAAACAGCTCCTCAAAGGGCAGGAGACTGATTCCGAAAGCAACCAGGGACGCCTCGACTCCGGCTTCCCGGAGGTAGTACAGCGGCACCATCACCCCGTGATCCAGCCCCTTTGCCTGGCATGAATCACGGCTCCCCCGCACCACCTCGATTACCTCAACCCCTGCTTTGTCAGCTTCGGCAGCAATGGCGCTGGCAAGAGCCAGGTCATTGGCTGCATTGAAGGCCACCTGCGGGGCGCCAAAGGAGGCGAGGCTGCCGGTCAACTCCTTGCAGCCCAGGTAACCCATTGCTCCACGCAGGAAACTGCCGTGCGGGCTTATAAAAACAAGGGTCTCGGGATTTGCGGAAGCCGCCGCTTTAGCCCATTCCCGCATGCCGGCAACGGTTTGCGCCACCTTTGCCAATTCTTTCCCCCCGACTTCCGGAACAATAATCGGGGGATGAGGAGATAGACCAGCAAATACAAGCATCTTCTGACCACCGCCCAAGTAAAATTACCTTTTTCACAGCTTCCATTCTATCCCAAAATATCGGAGGAATCAACTTCATTCGATACTGCAACTCGAATGTTCCATATATTTAAGTTGCCCAAATAACAAGCTTTTAAAAGGCCGGAGCGGTCAACTCGACCGTTTTCTTCCGTATCTGCCCTGGATATACATCGAATACACCCGCCGGTCTACCGCTCGACTCCCGATTCCGGGCCGGACAGGACGACGGCTCGCTTCGGGACAGCTCTGGGATGCTGCGTAACAAGTTGCGAACTGCTTCTGTCAAACGCCGCGTTTGGCCTCGCTGCAAATCCATTCCATCGCAGATAAAGAGGTG
>DULK01000065.1 GCA_012840385.1 Syntrophomonadaceae bacterium | reverse complement strand
AGGATGCAGCGTAGGAGGCGGTCGGCTGCCGTCTGCGACGCGTTATAAGCGAGTTCAACCGGAGTCCGGGAGCAAGCGCAAGGATAACCAGATTTCATCCTCTGTTGGTGCCGCCGGAGGCGGCGTGGTGGTCTGTACAGAAGTTACCGGTTAGCAGGAGCAGTATTTTCAGCTGCACCGGGCTGCATGGCTGAATCGGTCTGCTGCTGCTCCGGGCCTGGCTCCGGAAGTACCGGTGGTTCTGTTTGTTGTTCCTGTCCTGTTCCGGGTAGCGGAGGCGAGCTGGGAACGGGTTTTGTTCCTACCCTGATAATCTGGTCCACCGGCTTATAAAGGTCGTTGGAAACCAGCCTTTTGGTCACCTGACCATTAGCGTTCTTTGTATAACTGAAAACACGTACCTGGTACCCCTTGATGCCCTTTCTTTCTTCAACCGTTTTCCCTACATACAGATTTGGGTCCTCTTTCTTGATCACCTTGGGTTCCAGCACATTATCAACGATACTCTCCAGGGTTATATTTTTCTTCTCCTCAATGTTCCCAAACACCTTAACCGTGAGAGCACCGCCGTTCACCCGGGTGCGAATGCACAAGTAGCCGCTGGTATTGTTCCGGAATTTGAGATCACATCCCCCGTAGGCAACGGTGGCATCCCTTCCAAAGGGGACATAAGTGACAGGGAGAGAGTGGTTGCTTCTTTCCACAATCTCCAATCCCGCCAGAAGAGCGGCATTGTACAGGGTGGAGGATACCTGGCAGACCCCTCCGCCAATTCCCGGCGTAAACTGGTCCTGGACGATCACCAAGGCTTCCTTATAACCGGCTTCTTTGCTTCGGGGGCCCACCACACGGTTAAATGAAAAAACTTCACCCGGTTTGATCACGATATTGTCAAGGGCGTCAGCCGCTACATTGATGTTATAAGTACGGTTCACATTGCTGACATCGAAATAGGTGGTATATGAGGCCAGCAGTCCGGTTATTTTCATGGCGAGGATGTCCCCGGTGCGTACTTTCGGCTGTACCTGGCGCAGCCTTAGGGGTATTTCGCCGTCAAAGGGCGGGTCGACACGGCACAATGCGTCAAGGGTAGCCTGGTAATCCAGGACCCAGCCCGGTTTGCCCGGCTTTACAATCACTTCTCCCCGATCATTTATAACTAAAGCCGCATCCTCTGGAGGATAGGTTATTCCCTTTACAAAACGGGAAAGAACGCTTTGCGCCCTAAGACGGTCAACACACCCCTTCAAAGGTAGAACCACCTGTCCGTGATAGGCATCCCAGATGTCATGGATGCGTTTCCATACAGACCCGGAGCGGCCCACCAAAAAAGCGCGCTGCACCGCTTCCTCTACCTCGAGCCGGAAGCCCAGTTCGCGCCTTGAGATACGCCATTTTTTATCGCCAGCCAGGACCAGATCAACGGGGGAAGAGAGATAACTGTCCTGCAAAAGAGCAAGCTTTTCTTTGGCTGCCTGTTCCGTGAGCCCTGCTACATCCACATCCCCAATCCTGATACCGGGTAGAATTCGACCCTGCCAGGCATGTGACCAGACTGCCGCTCCGGTCAAGGCACCAACGCCTAAGATTAAACTTAATACAAATCCTACAAACCCAAGCTTTATTCTCTTCCGCAACAGGTTTCCCCCTTCCCGTACGTCTTTTTTATACTGTTCTACGCCGAGAAGGTTCCGAAGATTACAGGCGCAACCTAGTTATCGTCTTCCTCGCTTAGCAGTTCCTGCCAGGCGTCGGCGACTCTCTCCCACTCCTCGTCATCCTCGATGTCGCACAAGATCTCCTCTCCATCCTCGTCAACGCCAAACTTCAGGATGATGGCATCTTCCTCGTCCGTGGGTTGCAGAATGGCGTATTCTTCTCCATCAACGGTGATCACGTCAATTAAATTAAACTCGTGCTCCTTACCGTCCTCGTCCGTTAGAATAATTGTTTCTTCCCTGTCTAATTCCATCTGGATTACCTCCGTTCTTTTTTTACACTTGATTAATTATTTGCCCTGCGGAAAAAAATATGCAGCAATCTCAATCTTTTTGAAACCCTTCTTTCTTTTTACGCCGCTCCAGATAACCGCCCAGGATCCAGTTCGCTGCCACCCGATCGATTACCTTCCTTCTCCGGTACCGGCTGGTGTCGCCTTCCAGCAGGGCTTTTTCTGCAGCGACAGTTGAGAGCCGTTCATCCCAGAAGACCACGGGCACGCCAAGCTTCTTTTGAAGCTCTTTGCCAAAAGAAACGATCTCCTCTCCTTCCCTTCCCAGCCTGCCGTTCATATGCCTTGGCAGTCCGACGACGATCTCACCTACGTCATATTTCTCCACAAGTATGCGCAGTGATTCCACAACCTCCTCCATTTTTCCCTGATTTACAGTCGTTAAGGGCTGGGCGATTATCCCCAGTTCGTCACTGATGGCGACGCCAATTCTCTTTTGCCCCACATCCAGGCCCAGTATTCTCATCTTCTTCAACCTCAATATACCTTAATATAAAAAAAGGGACAGGCAGCCGCACAGTAACCGCACAGAATGCATTTATCACGATCTACCTCTATTCTACCGCCTTTTCCGGGAGTGAGCGCTCTCTGCGGGCATCGGGCGGAGCACTCACCACATCCCTCGCACCATTCGTCTATGTGCAGTGCCCGCTTCTCCCGGGAGACTCTTTTTTTGAGAGTTTCAGGGACAGGCAAATTGCTCGCTATCCTGACGCTGTAGTCTATTTCATCCCGGGTTTGCATTCCCACTGCCACCGAGGCGGCAAAAGGCCGGCTGAAAGCAAACCTCAGGGCATTTTCCGTCTCGTTCAGGAGATTGCCGCCCCCCAATGGTTTCATCAGATAAATACCTTTTCCCGATGCGCCGGCATGCTCAAGAACATCTGTCATGTCCGACAGGGTTCCGTCAAGGATACCCAGACCCCTAATGTTAAACAAGGGATGAATCACGTCGATCTCGGGGAATTCTAATGCCCCCCGCACGCCTGCCACCTTATGGGTGGAAATCCCAACTGCCCTGACAAGTCCCTTTTGCTTCGCCTCTACGAGAAATTCCAGTGCCTCCCGGTGGCCTCTAATTGTTAGGGCAGACTCCTGCTCATGCAGGAGAAAGATATCAATCCGGTCACGGCCAAGTTCCCGGCGCGCCTTTTCCAGGCTCCTGCTCATCTCTTCAGCCGTTACTGCATACGACTTTGTGGCCACCACCAACTCCTCACCGGGGTACGACCGGAACAGCCGCCTGAGATAGGGGTAGGTTCCATATATTTCGGCCGTATCAAAAAAATTAACCCCTTGCCAAACGGCATATTTCAACAGCTCAACACCCTCGGCAAGAGGCAGATTTGCCTGAAGGGGCCCCATTGTCAGCGTACCGAAGCAGAGGCGCGACACCTTCAGGCCTGTGCTTCCCAGGGAACGGTATTCCATCTTCGGTTCCGGTTCTTACGTTCATTCTCCTTTTTCAAGATAATATTTGATCAGTTCTTCCAGTAACTCATCGCGTTCGTATTTCCTGATCAAGTTGCGGGCATTTTGATGGTTTGTAATGTATGCCGGATCACCTGACAACAGGTAACCGACCAGCTGGCTGATAGGATTGTATCCTTTCTCCCTCAACGCCTTGTAGACCGCTTTGAGCACCTCGCGGGCGGAGGCCGTTTCCTCAACCTTAAAATTAAAGGTCATGGTCTTGTCAAGTTCATCCGGCATAAATCGCCACCCCCACTATCAAAAACACTTCTCCAGAAGGTATCAAAAATCCTTCCTTATCTGGAAAAATTACTGTTTCACACTTAACTGCTGCCGTACCGACTCTATTCCCTTTTGCAGGGCTTCTTCCAAACGGGCGGGATTTTTACCCCCGGCCTGGGCCATTTCCGGTTTCCCGCCGCCGCCACCCTCCACAACCCGGGCAATCTCCCTGATAATATTCCCGGCGTGGAGCCCCGCGCCCTTAACCAGATCCGGTGTTACAAAACCGACTATCCCGGCCTTGTCCCGCAACGGGCTCCCCAGAATAATCACACCCGAGCCGAGACGATCCTTTAAAAGATCTCCCAGTGACCGGAGGCTTTCCATGTCAGGCATATCGACCCGCACTGCCAAAACCTTGACCCCGTTCACATCAACAACACCACTGAGCAGCGAGTCAACCTGGCTGCGCATGATTTTACTGCGCAGTTGTTCCAGTTCTTTCTCTCTGGCGTGAATCTGCTCCTGGAGCTGCTGAAGGCGACCAACCAGGTTTTCGGGATCAACCTTGAAGATGCCTGCTGCCTGGTGAAGGATGTTTTCCTGCCTCCGCCAGTAGGCCAGCAGTTCCTCGCCGGTGATGGCTTCAATACGCCTCGTACCGGTCCCTATCCCGCTTTCCCCAATTATCTTAAAGAAGCCCAGTTCACTGGTCCGCCGGACGTGGGTTCCTCCGCAAAGTTCCTTGCTGAAATCTCCTATTTCGACAACCCTGACCACATCGCCGTATTTCTCACCGAAAAGCGCAATCGCCCCTTCCGCCTGGGCTGAAGCGAGGTCGGTTTCGTATGTTTTTACAATCAAATTGTCAAGTATTTTCCGGTTGACCAGGTCCTCGACCTCAAGCAGTTCCTCTCCGGAAAGAGGAGCAAAATGAGAGAAATCAAAACGCAGCCTGTCGGGGGCAACGTACGAACCCGTCTGCTGCACGTGTTCCCCCAAGACCGAACGGAGCGCCCGGTGCAACAGGTGGGTTGCCGTGTGGTTGCGTGCTGCGGCATGGCGGCGTTTTTCGTCCACCTGTGCCAGCACAACATCCCCTTTACGGAGCAAACCGGAACTTACATGTCCATGGTGAATGATCAGGCCGTCTCCTGCTTTTTTCGTGTCCTCCACGATCATTTCACCGGACGGCCCTTGCAAAATTCCCCTGTCCCCGACCTGGCCCCCGCCTTCCGGATAAAAGGGGGTGACGTCGAGCAAAACCTGAATCCGTGCTCCTTCCGACGCCTCGTCTGCTTCATTTTCATCTATGATTATACTCTGAATTTGCGATTTGGTCGAAAGGATCCCGTAACCCTGGAAATCGGTCTTGGTTCCGCGGTAAGCCTTAGATACCCCAAAGCTGTTGATAGGAGCAGTTTCCAGCCAGGCGGCCCGGGCCCTCTCCCGCTGCTCTGCCATGGCGGAATTGAACCCGTTGACATCCACGACCATACCCCGTTCCGCCAAAATTTCCTGGGTTAGCTCCAGGGGAAAACCGAACGTGTCATAAAGACGGAAGGCAACCTTCCCGGGGAGCCTGCTCGCCCCCGTTTTCTCAAACTCCTCCAGGTAATCATGCAGTATCTGCATTCCCTGTTCAAGGGTTTCGCCGAAACGCTCCTCTTCAAGGGTCACTATTTTCTGAATATAATCCCGCCGCTCCCGCAGCTCGCCGTATGGATCCTGGTACATATCGATCACTTTGCCGGTTATCCCGGCGAGAAACGCCCCCTCAATCCCGAGCAGCCTTCCGTAGCGGACGGCCCTGCGCAGAATGCGCCGCAGCACATAACCCCTGCCCTCGTTTGAGGGGAGCACTCCGTCGCCGATTAAAAATGCCACTGCACGGGCATGATCGGCGATCACCTTAAAGGCAACGTCGTTCCTTTCATCCTCTCCATAGCGAACACCGGAGAGGGCAGAGGTTGCCTCAATTAAAGGAAAAAGAAGATCCGTTTCAAAATTTGAGGGCACGCCCTGGATAACCGAGGCTATGCGCTCCAGGCCCATACCCGTATCAATATTTTTGCGGGGCAGCTTTGAGAGATTTCCTGCCTCATCCCGGTTAAATTCCGTGAAAACAAGGTTCCAGACCTCAAGGTACCTGCCGCAATCGCATTCCACGCCGCAATCCGGGGAACCGCATCCCCGCTCTGGACCCAGGTCGACCATGATCTCGGAACACGGACCGCAGGGGCCCACAGGACCCGCTTCCCAGAAGTTTGTATCTTCGCCGAGCGAAACGATCCTTTCCTGCGGAACACCTATCTTTTCATGCCAAATGCGCCTGGCCTCCTCATCTTCCCGGAAAACAGTGATCCACAGGTCAGAAGGAGACAGCCCAAGCACTTTGGTCAGGTATTCCCATGCCCAGGCTATAGCCTCTTCTTTAAAATAGTCCCCAAAAGAAAAATTGCCCAGCATTTCAAAAAACGTATGATGGCGGGCGGTCCTCCCTACGGAATCTAAATCCTGGGTGCGCAGGCACTTCTGAGATGTTGTGATCCTCGGGTGGGGCGGAACTGCCTTCCCCTGAAAGTAGGGCTTGAAAGGCACCATTCCCGCAACGGTAAGCAGCAAGCTGGGATCATCTTTCGGAATAAGGGATGCGCTCGGAAGGGCCAGGTGGTCGTGTTCCTTGAAAAACTCGAGAAATTTCCTTCTCAGTTCGGCACCGGTTAGCAAGACAAATCCTCCAAGCTACTCGCATTTTAGGCTCATTATATATAAGAGTTCAGATTTTGTCAATGAAACCAGCTATACCCTGAAACCTTTGCGCCGCAAGGCTTTTGCGGCTCCAGAAACGCTTTTGCTAACCACTTGCTAACGGGACGCCCATGCTTTTGAACCGCCCGCATCAAAAACGACCAGCTCTCTCCTGTCGAGTCAACTGGGTGAGTCCTTCTGAACCGGCAGCCTTTTTACCCCTTCGGTCGTATTCTTCACCCCGCCTTTTGTGACCTGAATGCCCTGTATAGTACACAAAAGACGTCTTTTATGACCAAACTCTCCAATCAAGAAGATAACATCGCCGGGAGGTAGAAACGCAGCCGGTGAGAGTCGCGAGTAGAAAAAAAGATGATAAAAGGAATTGCCAGACGGTTGTTAATGTCAGGCATTCCTGGCAAATCGCAAGACACACCGGTCACCTTACTCCTACGGGTATTTCCCCGGGATTGGCCAGATGGGCAAGGGTCTCTTCCCCATCCAGATGAACCAACGCTCCGAAGCGGTGGAGGCATCGAACAAAGGCTGCCGGAACCAACTCGGGAAGGTTAACTTTCATGACCGTAGCAGGATGGACAGCTGTAAGCGGTTGAGAGAGGCTGGTCGCCGCGGGAACCGATGCGATAAACGGTTACACCCTTTAAACCCAGTTGATGCGCCTTTTTAAAAATCCCGGCCACTTCTTCCACCGTGCTGTCCGCAGGAAGATTGATGGTCTTGCTCACCGCATTATCCGTGTGCTTTTGAAAGGCGGCCTGCATCCTCAAGTGCCATTCGGGAGCAATTTCCGGAGCGGTCTTGAATACCGCCCGTATCTCCGGGCTCAATTCGGCAAGTTCCTGCACGCTGCCTTTCTCTTTCGCTGCTTTAAGCACCCTTTCCTTTGCTTTCGGACCGACCTCCTTCTCAAGGGTCTGTATGAAGGTTCTGTTGATCACCGAAAGCTGCTTGTTTTCCAGCACGGTACGGCTGAAGGCCAGGGCATATACAGGCTCAATGCCCGAAGTGGTACCGGCGATCAGGCTGATGGAGCCTGTAGGAGCTATGGTGGTTAGGGTAGCATTCCTCAAGGGAAGATCCGGGTAGTAAACCGAATCTTTCCAGGCAGGAAAAGTACCCCTCTGGCAGGCAAGCTCCTTTGAAGCTTCCCGCGCCTTCTGTGCGATAAAGGCCATAATCTCCTCGGCCAGGCCGATTGCCGCTTCGGAGTCGTAAGGTATACCTAGTTTAAAAAGCAGATCCGCCCACCCCATCACCCCAAGACCAATTTTTCGGGTGCGCAGGCTGGCAGCAGCGATTTGGGGAAGTGGAAAAATGTTGACATCTATTACGTCATCCAGAAACCGGACCGCCAGCCGCACCGATGCCTCCAGCCGACTCCAGTCCACCGTCCTGTACTTTAACATGTTTGACAGGTTGATGGAACCCAGGTTGCACGACTCATAGGGCAAAAGGGGCTGCTCGCCGCAGGGATTGGTGGCGCAGATCGGCCCCAGAGCAGGAGTCGGATTGGCGCGGTTGATGGCATCAATAAAAATCATGCCCGGTTCCCCGGTTTTGTAGGCGCAGTGTGCGATCCTTTCAAAAAGCTCCCGGGCCTGCACTTCACGGTAAACCCGCCCTCCAAAGGACAGCGGCCACGTACTCCCCGACTCGACGGCGGCAAAGAACCGATCGGTGGCGGACACCGACAAATTAAAATTGCGGAAGGAACCCTTTTCCTCCTTGCAGGAAATAAACTCGTAAATATCGGGGTGGTCTACATGCAGGATGCCCATGTTGGCTCCCCGGCGAACTCCGCCCTGTTTGATCTCCTCTGTGGCCGCATTAAAAATGCGCATGAAACTCACCGGACCCGAGGCCCTTCCGAACGTAGTTCTGACAAGGCTGCCTTTTGGGCGAAGGGTGGAGAAGTCGAAGCCCGTTCCGCCGCCGCTTTTATGAATTATCGCAGTATATTTCAGAGCATTAAAGATTTCTTCAATGCTGTCTTCAACGGGCAGGACGAAACAGGCCGCCAGTTGGCCGGGCGGGCGGCCGCAATTGATTAGCGTGGGGCTGTTCGGAAGAAAATCCAGGGTGTCCATGATGGCATAGAATTTTTCCGCCCATGCGGAGACTTCTTTGTCCCCGGCGCCAAATTTGGCTTCTGCCTTCGCCACGCTCCGGGCAACCCTCCAGCACATCTCTTCCGGAGACTCTATCACTTTACCGTTCTCATCCCTGCGCAGGTAACGGCCTTCCAGGACAATCCTCTGATTCCCGTCCAGTTCCATAATCAACACGCCCTGTTGGCTCCGCCTTCACTTTCGTGAAGGCATCCGCCCGACAAAAGTGTCAAGTCTTAAAACTTCTATCGATATAATAACAAATTCGTCGGAAGAGTACATCGTTTTCACAGCATCAAATGCAGAATTCTCCAATCAGCAGCTAGATCACCCTCTCCCAGATAACGCGTAAAACCACCCGCAATAATCCTGCTACAGGAACGCTAAAGATTAAGCCCAGCGGGCCGAAAAGATAACCGCCAGTTAACAGCACCAGAACTACAACAAGGGGGTGCAGCCCCACCTGATCACCCAGCAACCGGGGAGCTAGTACGCTTCCCTCCAACTGCTGAACAACTAAAAAGACCGCCAGCATCAAGATGCCTTTAACACGGCTTTCTGCCAGAGCAAGGCCGACCACAGGAAAAGCGGCTATAGTGGGGCCAAAGATGGGAATCAGATCGGCTATGGCCGTAAAGATTCCGATCAGCAGGTAAAACCGCAGTCCGATAATAGCCGCTCCTGCGCCCGTCAGGAAACCGACTATTAACGAAATCATCAGGTGACCTCTTATAAATCTACTGAAGATGGCGTCCGCTTCCCTTAACAGGTAGATCGTAGAACTGCGGGAACCCGGGGGAAGGACTGCCAGAAATCGTTTTTTTAGATGATCAAAATCTTTAATTATGTAGTAGGCAATAAAAGGGGCCAGGATAAAACTGGGCAGCAGGGAAATCAGGCCGAGCAACCCATCTGTTAATTCCCGCATGAATTTTCGCAGGCCCTGCATAATTGCGCTTTCGATGCGCCGGGAAGTTTCGTACAGTATCTGTTGTACTTCGGCGGGTAGAGAGACACGCAACGAAATGCGATCCATATAACCCGGCACATCCAGCAGAGTCTGCCCGTAGCCGGACAAAACCGCCCCGAAGCCTTTGGTTTCTTTCAAGAGGGCGGGGATGAACAGGGCGAAAAAAATACCCGCAAGGATCAATCCCGCGGCGTAAACTGTTATAATTGAGGGTACCCGGCCCACCCCTCTCGATTCCAGGCTGTTGACCAGGGGATAGACCAGATACGCTATTAAGACCGCAATACCAAAGGGAATAAACAGTGATCGCACCTTATACAATAAAACTCCGCCAACGAGTCCTGCAATGCAGATGAGGACAACACGAAGAACTCGCCGCCGCATACAGAGGCCCTCCCACATAACAAATTAAGTATGCTAGCGGCGAAGCATTTCGAGCATTCCCCGGGAGATCCCCCTAAAAACCCTTCTGGCACGATCTCCCATCTGTCCTGGCCTCATCATTAACTTCCGTTGTGCCTTTGGGCGAGTCGCAAACAGCAATCCGGCAATGGCACCCATTAAACCTCCTGTAAGCAAGCCGCTGAAATAGCTTCGTCTTTGCAATACCTTCCCTCCTTTCACACCCGGTTTTATCAGGAACCCTCTTCTTTTGGAGTACTCAGAGCGAGTAGATTTCCGTCTTCGCAGATCTCATATACTTCGCCCTCTCCCCGGGTATTAAATTCCACGAAACATGACCAACAAAAATACTGGTCGGTCCCGACTTTCCCGGTCTGGTTACTCCTGCAGATCGGACACTGCATCGTTTTCCCTCCTTGAATCCTGGTAATCGTTGACGATAACTGCTTCTTCCCCCCAGGTAATCACAGTATCGGGAGCCAGGACATCCCTACCTGACACGAGATCCCCCACCAAACCAGAAGATATTTCATACCCCAACAATCTCCCGTCCTCGCTCGCAAACACAACATCCTCAATGGTTCCAACGTTGTTACCCCCGGCGGTCAGTACGGGAAGGCCTGTAAGCCTGCTCGCCCTTGTATCAACCTCCGGGTCCTGCACACCATCGGGCAGCGAATCCCCGGCAACCGTAACAGCGTCATCCCCGATGCCGAGGATATCGTGAAAGGATACCCACCGGGATTCTTTAGAGATTCCCTTTTCACCGATCACCAGGTGGGTGATCCGCCTCCCCTGGTGATCCCATAAGAGATCCTCTACCAGCCCCAATTCTTTCCCCGTAGCAAGGCTCACTACAGGCAGTCCGATAATTTCCCTGCCTTTACGCAAGCCATCCATCTCCCTCACGAAAATTCCCGTCCACCTTTAGTATTACCGGGCAGAAAGAAAAAATGCACCATTTACAATGGTGCTGTGAAACATTGTTACCTGTATTTTACTTAAACAGCCGGCCGGGAACGGAGCTTAGCAACAATTTCCGGCAGCACTTCAAGGCAGTATTCGATGTCTTCCTCGGTATTCGCCCGGCCCAATGTCAGGCGCAGTGAGGCTGAAGCCAGCTCCATGGGAAGCCCGATTGCCAGCAGCACATGAGAGGGATGTAAGGCACCTGAACTGCAGGCGGATCCGGCCGAAGCGGCAATCCCTTGCAAATCCAGGCTCGTCAGCAGCGAACTTCCATCCACGCCTGCAAAACTAAAATGTACATTCTGGGGCAGGCGCTTTTCGGGATGGCCGTTCAGCTTCACCTCCGGCACCCTTTCCTGAATCCCTTTAATTAAGCGGTCCCGGAGCTTTTGAATAGAAACGCGCTGAGACCCCAGTTCCCGGGCGGCAATTTCCGCCGCCTTGCCCAGGCCGACGATCCCGGGGATGTTTTCCGTCCCGGCTCTGCGATTTCTCTCCTGACCACCGCCGTGCAAAACAGGCACAAGGCGTATACCCTTTCTCACGTAGAGGGCACCCACTCCCTTCGGTCCGTAAAACTTGTGAGCGGAGAGGGACAAAAGGTCCACCCCCAGCTGTTCCACATCCACGGGGATGTGACCGGCAGTCTGCACGGCGTCGGTATGAAAGATTACTCCGTTCTCCCGGGCAATCCCGGCGATTTCCTCGATCGGCTCAACGGTCCCGATTTCATTATTGGCATGCATAACGGTGATCAGAATTGTCTCCTTACGCACCGCTTTCCGGACGTCATCCGGGTCTACGATGCCATCCTTATCCACCGGAAGAAACGTGACCTCGAAGCCGTTTTGGGAGAGCACCTCGCAGGTGTCGAGCACCGCATGGTGTTCGATGGAGGAGGTGATGATATGGTTACCCTGCCTCTGGTAAGCATAGGCAACTCCTAATATTGCCAGGTTATCGGCCTCCGTCCCGCCGCTTGTAAAAACAATCTCTTCAGGCTGGGCCCCGATCAGGTTCGCCACTTTAATGCGGGCATCTTCCAGATACTGTTTGGCCTCTCTCCCGAAAGTGTGGATGCTTGACGGGTTTCCAAAAGCAGTTTCTAGAACTTGATGCATGGCCACCACTACATCTGGATGCACCGGCGTTGTGGCCGTATGATCAAGGTAAACGTGACGCCTGTTCACTCTTAGACCCCCCTCTAAACTACTTATTTGCCGGGCCCCTTCAGCGCTTCCAATCTCAGCTTGATCTCCTTTTCCCGCCCGGATTCAGAAGGCTCGTAATATTTTATGCCTTTTAAGGCATCGGGGAGATACTGTTGGGGTACAAAACCGCCGGGAAAATGATGAGGGTACAGGTAACCCTGCCCGCTCCCAAGCTTTTTCGCGCCGGGGTAATTGGCGTCCCGCAGGTGTTTAGGAACCGTTCCCACATCCCGCCTCTCCAGATCCTCCTTGGCCTTCGCCAGAGCTTTATAAACCCTGTTGCTTTTCGGAGCACAGGCCACATAAACGGCCGCTTCAGCAAGCAGCAGCTCACCCTCCGGCATACCCACATGGTTTATACCCTGTGCCGCCGCTTCCGCCACCACAAGGGCCTGGGGATCGGCCAGGCCAACGTCTTCGGCTGCACAAATTACGATACGCCTGGCAATGAAGCGCGGGTCCTCCCCCGCCTTCAGCATCCTTGCAAGCCAGTGAAGAGTGGCGTCCGGGTCGGAACCCCGCATCGACTTAATAAAAGCCGAGATGACGTCATAATGGGCATCGCCCTCGCGGTCGTAAAGAATGATCCTCTGTTGAACAGCCTCTTCCGCCTCCTTTTGACCGATGACGATTACCCCTTCAGAATTGGGTGCCGTCAACTGTACGGCATACTCCAGGGCATTGAGCAGCACCCGGGCATCCCCGCCTGCTACCCGCAACCAGTGTTCCACAGCCTCAGGGGCAACCCTAATCGCCATTTTGCCCAGGCCGCGTTCCCTGTCTGTCAGCGCCCGGTCCAAAAGCTTTCTTAGCTGCTCCTGGGTGAGAGGATAAAAGGGAAGCACCCTTGCCCTGGAAAGGAGGGGGGCGTTCACATTAAAGTAGGGGTTTTCGGTGGTGGCTCCGATCAGCACCACTATCCCCCGCTCCACCGCGGGAAGGAGGACATCCTGCTGTGCCTTGTTAAAACGGTGGATTTCATCTATGAAGAGAACGGTTCTCTGATTATGAAACTTTAACCTGTCCCTGGCCTCCTGAAGCACCTTGCGCAGTTCTCCAACCCCTGTACTGGTGGCATCTATCTGGACAAAATGAGACCTGGTAGTCAAGGCCATGACCCCCGCGAGGCTGGTCTTTCCGGTTCCGGGAGGTCCGTAAAAAATCGATGAAGGAATCTTGTCCTCCTTCAAAGCCTGGTAGAGAAGGCGCCCCGGTCCGATTAAATGCTCCTGGCCCACAAACTCCTCAAGGGTTCTCGGCCTCATGCGGTATGCCAGAGGCCCCTCGGCATCCATTATCTTGCCCTGGGCGTAATCAAACAGGTCCAAGCGCTCCACCTCTTCTACCTCTAGCATTCCCAGGCATAATTCGGGAGAACACCCGTCAATTCCTTCATTACAGAACTAAAAGGGGAGACCATGCTCCCCCCTGCCGGAATTAAACCCGTAACTGAAAATCAGAGCGCCTGATTAATCAGCCTGCTCAACTCCTCTTTCGGGCGGAATCCCGTAATCCTGGTAACCTCTTCACCGTTCTTAAACAAAATCAGGGTCGGGATGCTCATTACCCCAAAAGCCGCAGCAGTCCTCCGGTTTTCGTCAACGTTCAGTTTTCCAACCTTGACACGGCCCGAGAGATCATCCGCCAGTTCCTCCAGCACGGGGGCCAGCATCATGCAGGGGCCGCACCAGCTTGCCCAAAAATCTACCAGCACGGGAAGGTCGGCGTTGTTTATTTCACTCTCGAAATTGCCGTCGGTTAGTGTTAGCATGTTGGCGTTCATTGGAAAAATTCCCCTTTCTAATGTCCTGAATTTTCCTCAAATGATAATTCGATTATAACTATTTGTCAATAGCAAAAATCTACAATAACCGGTTCCTCCACCGGAGGAGCATCGGGAGGAATTATTTCAGGACGTTCGCTGCCCGGATGAAGGGGAGGCACCCCGGGTTGGGGTATTTCCACCGGGCCTGTTTCGGGATGGACAATGCTGTAATGAATCAATGTGATCACCTCATCCTTACTATTCCCTACCGCAACCATCCCTATAACAACATTTTTAAGCCGGAAAGCACTTTTAGAAGGCAGACCACCACGCCGCCTCCGGCGGCACCAGCAGAGGAACGAAAAAGCGGTTTATCCTTGCTGGCGCAGCGACCTACGGAGGTTGTTACTCGCCCTTGACGAAGGAGCAGCTAACGGCAGCCGAAGCGAAACAGGAATTTGATAGGCGACTATGCGCCATGGACGGCGTCATAGGAGCCGGTCGGCTGCCGTCT
>DULK01000064.1 GCA_012840385.1 Syntrophomonadaceae bacterium | reverse complement strand
CGAACTGCTTCTGTCAAACGCCGCGTTTGGCCTCGCTGCAAATCCATTCCATCGCAAGTTGAGAGGTGTCTGTACTCGCATCCCGACCTGTCATCCTCGCTTCGCCTGTCCTGTTACCCGGCCTTCCATAGGTCGCTCGCCGGTAGACCCGTCGGGTATTTCATCCTCTGTTGGTGCCGCCGGAGGCGGCGTGATCGTCTGCTATAAAAGAAAAACCCCAGCACGGGGCAGGTAAGGAACGATTTCTTAGACGGCACGATATATGGTAGAGAGATTTTTATGAATAGCTTTCTCATAGAGTTGAGCATACTCCTCCGCGGATCTACCCCATGAAAAATCTCTTTTCATGGCATTAACCATCATTCTTCGCCAGCGGTCGGGATGTTCTGAATAGATACGCAATGCCCTTTTTATAGTCTCAAGCAAAGCTGTTTTATCATACGATCCAAAGGAAAAACCGTTTCCCTTCCCTGTTTTTTCATCATAGTCTTGTATGGTATCCGCCAAGCCGCCCACTGCCCGAACAATGGGGATCGTTCCATATCTCAGGCTGACTAATTGGCCGAGGCCGCATGGTTCAAAACGTGACGGCATGAGAAACATATCGGCACCGGCATATATTTTCTTGGCGAGATCGGGATTAAAACCAAGGTAAATGGCGGTCTGCTTTGGGTATTTGACTTTTAACTCAAGAAACAGTTTTTGATAATAATCCGATCCCGTTCCCAACAGGACGAACTGAACTCCGAAGCCCATCATCTGCTCGAAGATCCCGCTGATCAGATCAAGCCCTTTTTGATCCACAAGCCTTGAAATAACCGCAATCAAGGGTTTATCCTCTATGGGCAGACCCATTTCTTTTTGGAGTCCGGATTTATTCTTTTTCTTTAAATCTATGGTTTCGATGCTGTATTTCTGATAAATAACTTGGTCGTTGGCGGGATCAAACTCCTCGTAATCAATGCCGTTAACGATACCGTAGAGATCCTGTGCCCTTTTACGCAGCAATCCGTCAAGGCGCTCACCGAATTCGGGTGTTTGAATTTCCAGGGCATATTTATTGCTGACAGTATTGATGATGTCGGCGTACAGCAAGCCCGCTTTCATGAAGTTGACATCACCATAGAACTCAAGCCGTTCCGGTGTAAAGTATTCATCGCCAAGCCCGATTAGCCTCAATGTATTCCTGGGGAAGATACCCTGATACTGGAGATTATGAATTGTGAAGACCGTGCTGATTTTTTGATAAAAGATGTTATCCGCATACTTGGTTTTCAGGCTCAGTGGAATGATTCCGCATTGCCAGTCATTGCAGTGAATCACATGAGGCTGAAAATCGATTCTGGGTAGCATTCCGAGAACTGCCTTGCAAAAGAAATTATACCTTTCAGCTTCATCGTCAAAACCGTAGATGCCATCACGGTAAAAATATTTATAGTTATCGATAAAATAAACGGGAACCTCATAACCTTTCCCCGTTAACTTTGTTTCCCTGATTATACCGGTTTCCAGATGATGGTCTATCTCCACCGGAAAGTCGGTCAAGTAATTCCCGACATTGATTTGTTTGTATTTTGGTAAAACTACACGCACATCAATGCCCATCGCAGCCAATGCCTTGGGCAGGGAGCCGGCAACGTCAGCAAGCCCACCTGTTTTTGCATAGGGTGAAACTTCCGATGAAGCAAAAAGGATCTTTAAGCGCTCATCCGGCAAAGAAATCTCTCCTTTCTAATGTATTGCTTTAATTTCTCTTAAATAACTGGCTGCTGCTTCCGGAGGTGTCGGATTAATATATATACCGGTTCCCCACTCAAAACCTGCCACGATTGTCAAACGGGGAAGGATTTCCATATGCCAGTGGTAATACGGAGCATCCTGATACCCTGCAGGAGCAGTGTGTAGAATTAAGTTATAAGGAGGATGATTTAAAGAAGTTGTTATCTTCGAAATGGTTTCTTTTATGATGCTGCTCAAATGCCTTAACAGGGAATCGTCGAGGCCGGAAAAACTTGCCTTGTGCTGCTTAGGTACAACCCATGTTTCAAAGGGAAAGCGGGAGGCAAAAGGGCAGTACGCGATAAAGCCGTCGTTTTCTTCAACTATTCTTGTATTTCTGTTCAATTCAACCTGGTTTATCTCACAGTAGATGCAATTCTTTTTTTCCCGGTAAAATTTTTGCGCTCCGTCAAGCTCTTCGGCAATAACATCCGGGATTAAGGGAACAGCAATCACCTGGCTGTGGGGATGTTGCAGGGAAGCACCGGCTACCGCGCCTTCATTTTTAAAAATTTGCACATATTTAATTTCATCTTCATTCATTAAATGGTTGTGACGCTCTCGCCAGGAGCGAAAGATTTCCACTAATTGGCTGAGAGACTGCCTTTCAAGGGAGGTATCATGTTCCGAAGCTTCAATGATTACCTCGTGAGCACCGGTACCTGGTAATACTGTATAAAAGTCTTCTTTTGGAGGGTTCTCAGTTCTCTCCCTTTGCAGTGCAGGAAATTTATTAGGAACTACTCTAATCCACCATCCCGGCTCATTGGGTTTTGTCTCGGGTTCCCGGTAGGAGATAATTTCAGGTGGCGTTAAATTTTCGTTCCCTTTACAAAAGGGGCAGATCCCCCCTTTTCTTTCTTCCTGTTTGACCGGAAAGTCGGACGGCCTTTTGCTTCGTTCGGTCGCTATGATAACCCACTTTTTTGTAACGGGCTCCTGCCTGAGTTCAGGCATGTGCTGTTTGACCTCCTTAGTCAAAAAAAATATCTCTTTACATTTTTCTCTCCCCTGATCTGTTTTATACAAAATGGAGTTGCTTTATTATGTTTGAATATTAGCTGTGGTTCTCGGTAATAATAAGAACAGAAGGTCGCTCACTTCCTGTTAAGTAATCGGTCGTTACTTAAATAGCCTGACCAGCGAAGAGAAGTGAAGCGACCTTCGGTATTGATTTTTATTTAATTAAAAATTTTCTATCCTCTTGTCCGTTGCCTCCTCAGGGTACTTCAAAAGACCCAGATGGCAGAGAATGGGAGAGCTGTACAGGGCAAGGAAGATACAGACAACGCTTACCAAAGTCAAAAAATATAACCCCAGGCCAATTGCCATCCCCAATCCGGCTGTAACCCATAAATTAGCCGCTGTTGTCAATCCCCTTACAGTACCCCTATCCTTCCAGATAACGCCTGCACCCAAAAACCCGATGCCTGTAACAATCTGTGCGGCAATCCGTCCCGGATCCATGCGAAAGCCTTCCATAACCGGGTTGGTGCGGAGTCCGTAAGCACTAACCACCATGAACAGGGTTGAACCAATACATACAAGGGAGTAAGTTCTGATACCGGCGGGTTTCTGGTGCCTTGACCGTTCGTAACCGATAATCAAACCGACCAGAAGAGAAATCAACATCCGAATAATTATCTCTGTGTGCGAAAGCATTTCGGCCCCCCTCCCAAAATCTTTATCTAAACTTTATACACGCTTAAAGATTTTTAATCAAGATTTAATATTATTAAACTAAGCTTAACATTTGCTTAACATAAAATTAACATATATTTTCTCTGCTGTCAAATAAAAAATACCGCCCCACTTGGGCGGACTGTTGTTCGGCGTAATGTAATTTCGTTCTGTACCTGTGTCAAAGGATTGCTTCGATCACTTCTTCCAATTGTGCAAGGTTGCGGCATTCAAAAACCTGTCTGCAGTAAGGAGCATATACCTTCATGATACTGTCCTCTGTGTCCCAGGTGCTCTGAGGCTGCGGGTTGAACCATAAAACCTTTCTCACGTTTTCCGAAATTTGTTTTAAGAAATCCCTTTCATCGGAACGCCAGTTGTTTCTTGCATCACCGAGAATTATTAAAGTACTCTTAGGCGAAATGCTGTTAAGGTATTTGGTAGCAAATATCGTAAATACTTTCCCAAAATCTGAAAAGCCCGAATATGAAAAATAGGCTTTTGAAAAAGCCTCCTGCAGAGCGGCTTCTATGTCTTCGTTATGGAAGTAATTCGTCACTTCTTCAATCCTGTCAACAAACAAAAAGGAGCGCACTGACCTGAACCTGTTTTGGATCGTATAGACCAGCTGCAGCATAAACTCACTGAAAACTGCGACCGAGCCCGATACATCACATAAGAGCACGATTTCCGGTTTGCTGAGCTTTTTTTTGCGATACCTCAAGCAAACCGGTGTTCCGCCCGTCTTGAGGGCGTTTCTTACAGTTCTTCTCATGTCAATTTCGCCGTGTTTCGCCCTCCGATAGCGACGCGCATACTTTGAGGCCAACTTCCGCGCCAGTTTCGTAATTCGCTTCCGTATTTCATCGATTTCAATGTTATTGAGCTGGTAAAATTCCTTTTCCCTGATGTTGGCCGCAGACGCTATCTCTTCCAGGGCATCCTGACCAAAAGTTATGACGAAATACTCTTCCAGGAGTTCTTTTATGCGATCCTCCAAATAATTCAGGCATTCCAGCCACCTGGAATATGTGATCTCATTGACTTTTTCCTTTTCCCTGATGCGCTCCAGCCGGTTTACTGCTTCGTACCAACCGATGGATACTTTAGCCTGAACGATTAGCTGCTCCAGGTTGGCCAGATCTTCGCGTTTGGGATTGCCGAGGCTTTTGAAAGCTAATTGAGCGAGTTGGTTGAGCAAGGAGTAATTTCCGTCTTGTACCGCCTTTACCAGCAATAGGGCAGGAGATGCCCCTCCCCCCCTGCCTTGGCCGATGCCCTCAGCGGATCTGGCCAGTTCGATAATATGGCCTGTATTTTCCGTGCTCACCAACTGACCCTCCCCGTTCACTCTATCATACTGGGATGCCGGGAGGGTCAAGAAAAAAAGGCGAAACATTTTGTCAAACAGGGGCTTGTCTGCCTTTTCGCAGATCATGGTGCAGGCGAGTGCATGATAAAAGTCTTCAAGTTGAAAGCCCACCTCGGCAGTGGCGCGTAGAGCGTCGGCGATCTGCGAAAAAGAAATATTAAGACCGCCTTTACGCAAAAGCCGGCCGAATTCTAAAATTTTTTCTTCCATACTTTCACCTATAAAATCGCTATTTTATCGCTACTTTTCCGGTAGAAGGGATGACACTTTATTGTAAACCTTGTCAATATCGCTTTGGTATTTTAATAATATGCTCAAGGTACCCTGGACGATTTCCTCATCGATCACCTTGCTACCCAGGGTCATAATCGATCTTGCCCAGTCAATGGTTTCAGCAATACTCGGTGCTTTTTTAAGTCTTTGCTTTCTCAATACCTGTACAAAACTGACAATCTGCTGTGCAAGGCAGTCTTTAATACCCGGGACCTTCAGGTGGATGATATCGAGTTCCCGTTCAAAGGTCGGATAGTCGAGATAAAGGTGAATGCATCTTCTTTTTAGGGCGTCCCCAAACTCCCGGGAACTGTTACTGGTAAGGACAACAACCGGAATGTGGTTGGACCTAACTGTTCCCAGTTCTGGTATGGTCACCTGATAATCGGAGAGGATTTCCAGCAAGAAGCTCTCGAATTCTTCGTCACTCTTGTCTACCTCATCGATCAACAAAACGACGGGTTCCTCAGACGACAGGGCTTCAAGAAGTGGGCGCCTTAAAAGGAATTCAGGCGTGAATATATCCTGCTTGGCTTCTTCCCAGTCCTTGCTCTGGGTTTGGGCAACGTGAAGACGCAGGAGTTGCTTCTGATAATTCCATTCGTACAAGGCCTTGGCTTCATCAAGCCCTTCGTAACACTGGAGTCGTATCAACCGGCTATTGGTGGCTTGTGCCAGCACCTTTGCGAGTTCGGTTTTGCCAACACCGGCCGGACCTTCTACCAGTAACGGTTTTTGAAGTTTGAGAGCAAGATATACAATAGTCGCAACGTGACGGTCCGTTAAATAATCACAAGCGGCCAGTTTTTTCTGAAGTTCTTCAACCGAACCGAACATTTCCGGCAGTCTCTCCCCAAGTTTCTTGCAAAAAGTTTATAAACTGTAATTGGGCGCTTCTTTCGTTATGTCCACGCTGTGCGGATGGCTTTCCCTCAGCCCGGCATTGGTTATCTGGATAAACTTTGTCTTTGTTTGCAGTTCCTCAATATTTTGTACACCGCAGTAACCCATTCCTGCCCGTAGGCCGCCGATTAGCTGGAATATGATTTCTGAAACAGCGCCACGGTACGGTACTCGCCCCTCCACTCCCTCCGGGACGAGTTTTTCGGGGTTATCCTGGAAGTAGCGATCCATGCTACCGCTTCGCATAGCACTAATGGAGCCCATTCCGCGATAAACCTTGTATTTTCTTCCCTGGTATATTTCGAGTTCGCCGGGGCTTTCCTCCGTTCCTGCCAGCAGGTTGCCCAGCATAACCGTGTTTGCCCCGGCGGCAAGGGCTTTGGTGATATCCCCGGAATACTTAATGCCACCATCCGCAATAACCGGTATTCCGTATTTCCTGGCTTCCCTGGCGCACTCCAGGACGGCAGTTATTTGCGGAACCCCGATGCCGGCCACCACCCGCGTCGTACAGATTGATCCGGGGCCGATACCGACCTTAACTGCGTCTGCGCCGGCTTTGATTAAATCGACAGTAGCTTCAGGTGTGGCAACATTGCCGGCTATTAACGGTAGATCTGGGTACGTGCTTTTAACCAACTCAACGGCTTTAAGAACCCCAATTGAATGACCGTGAGCGGTATCAATAACGATTACGTCAACCCCTGCCTCCCGCAGGGCCGCTACTCGTTCCATTAAATCGGGCCCTACTCCGACCGCCGCCCCGGCAAGCAGGCGTCCTTTTGCATCCTTTGCGGAGTTGGGATACTGGCGGGCCTTTTCTATATCTTTGATTGTAATTAAACCGCGTAAATTATAGTTCTCATCAACAATTGGCAGCTTTTCAATCTTATGCTTCCTTAAAATGTTTTTTGCTTCTGCAAGTGTTGTCCCTACCGGTGCAGTGATCAGGTTTTCCTTGGTCATTACCTCGGCGATTGGTCTGTTGAAATCATCCTCAAATCTGATATCGCGGTTTGTGATAATACCAACCAGTTTCCCGTCAACCGTAATTGGCACACCAGAGATATGATAATGTTCCATCATTTCCAGAGCATTTTTCACCAGGTGCTGAGGGGTCAAAGAAATTGGATCGCTGATGATACCGTGCTCCGATCGCTTGACGCGATCCACCTGGGCAGCCTGCTGTTTTATAGTCATGTTTTTGTGAATAATTCCGATGCCTCCTTCCCGGGCTATCGCAATTGCCATGTTGGCCTCGGTAACGGTATCCATGCCGGCGCTGAGAATGGGGATGTTTAGTTTTATATCCTTGGTTAGATAAGTTGTTACGCTGACGTCACGGGGCAATACCGACGATTTGCCGGGAATCAAGAGGACATCATCGAAAGTTAGTCCCTTTTTTATCACTCTTTCTTCTAACAACTTTTCTGCTCTCCTTTCTCTTTCCCCTCAATATTAAATTTCATTGTAGCATTATTAGTAGAAAGTGACAATCCGTCGCGACTTGCAGGGTCCATTTTAGGAAACCGGAATGTGCGTGGTATCGTTTAACAGGCAGAGGATCCCATAATCTTCGTAAAACTCGATAATGTTAAGGGCACCGTTATCCTGGCGAATGCGGAATGCATTATTTAAGTCAAGACCAAGCAGGGCACAGACGATTGTTCTGATGGTTCCGCCGTGGGTGACCACGATGATTGTTCCTGGATCGTGCTTTTGAACTAATTCCAGGATAACTTTGTAGGCTCTCTCCTTAACTTCTTGAAATGTTTCCCCTTCCGGTATTTTGACGGTCGCAGGAGATACGTGCCACCTGTCGGCCAGATCCTTATAGTGCCTCCTGATTTCATCAAAGGTTAATCCTTCCCATACTCCAAAGTTTATCTCACGCAGGTCAGTTAAAGTTTGTACCGGCAGGTTGTGCGGCGCTGCCAGGATTTTTGCAGTTTCCAAAGCCCTTTTCAGGTCGCTGGCATAAACCGCATGGATCGTTTCTTTTGCGAGCCGTTGAGCCAGAGCATTAGCCTGACTGCGGCCTGTTTCGCTCAGTTCAATGTCGGTATGCCCCTGGTACCGGGCAGTATGGTTCCAGAGGGTTTGACCGTGTCTCACCAGAAATAATCTTGTCAAAAGATGATATCCCCCTCTGTGCTTAATTTTAGCGCAGCAGCAAAAAACCCACCATCAGAAGAAAAAGTTCTGTGAGTTCACAGGTGGCCCCATAAGTGTCCCCTGTCAAACCGTCCAGGAGGCGGCTGATCAGTGCGCCGATAACTAGAGCAAAGATGTAGCTTAATAAAAGTAATACAGCACCCGTTATCTTTAATAAAACAACCGTGGCTAGAAGTGTGACGGCAGTTGTAATAGCAAACTTTTTATAATCACGATAAACGGTAAAAAGGCTTCCCAGTCCTTGAGAACGTGCATAAGGAAAAAATACTTGCACCAGGACCAGTGCCTGCCTTCCTGTCAGCGGCGTTATGATCAGTAAAGGTAGCAGTTGCCTAGTTAACTGCGTATAAATGCCGAATTTCAAGATGCAGGTGAGGATTGCCCCCTGCACGCCAAAAGCCCCTACCCGGCTGTCCTTCATAATGGCCAGTCTCTGTTCCTTATTCTTGCCTCCACCTAACCCATCTAATGTATCCATCAAACCGTCCAGGTGAAGGCCTCCCGTTAAGAGAATATGGATTAAAAGGATTAATGCTCCGGTTATTATTGGCGGAAAAAGTTGTTTTAAGCCAAACCAGCTTCCGCCTAAAATTAAACCGAGAATGAGGCCGATAACGGGAAAAAAGTATAAGCTTCTGGCGAAATTTTCAGGAGTGTAATTGCATTTTACCGGAATCGGAATTCGTGTCAAGAATGTGAGGGCGCAAAGAAACGGCTGCATCTATTTTTTCCTTTCTTTCTTTTCAATATTAGATAAAAACAATCAACCAGGATGTTCATTTTTATACTTTTTGTGCAACGAAGACTATTTTGGAAGTTTGATGATGGGGCGGGTTAAAAGTAAAAGCCTGGTATGTTCCCAATATCGTAAAATTCTGTGCGGTCAGCAGAGACCATACCTCGCCGGTTTCATAAATCCTTTCCTTATGTTTTTCATAAAAGGTATTTTCCCCGGCAGGGAGCTTTTTTATCTGCCCCTTCACTTCTATTTCCCAAACCTGTTCCTCTTCCAAAAAGCGGGACCGCCAGGCCATGGAACAGCGGTCATCATCTATAAATGAAATCTCATTGTCTTGGGGGACAATCCGGGGAAGGTAGTTGAGATCAAAGATAAAAAGTCCTTCTTTTGTGAGGTTCCTGTAAACCGCCTTGAAGGCCTCCTCGAGGTCCCGCGGATTCAGGAGGTAGTTGAACCCATCTTGAAAGCATACCGCCAGATTAACAGACTCTTCCAAATGCATCCGGCGCAGGTCCTGGCAAAGAAATTCGATTTTTAATTGTTTTTCTTCTGCTTTCATACGGGCAATTTTGAGCATTTCTGCCGACAGGTCAATGCCCCATGTACGGTAGCCCCGCAACGCCCAGGGAAAAGTCGAATTCCCGGTTCCACAGGCGAGATCTGCAACCTTATGGACATGCCCGCCGAATTTATCTATGATCTCTTCGACATAGCTTACCCACTCCTCATAGTCGATTCCTTCCATGAAGGCATCGTAGAGAGGCGCCAGCTTAACATAATTGAGATCGTAGTCTGCTTTCATAGTTTTGTGCTTCCTTAATGGATGAATTGTTTCCTAATAATCTTCTCAAGGTGTGCCAGGGTGTAGCACTCATACATCTGGCAATGACGCTGAAAGGCTGCCACCGATTGCAGGTCCTTCCACTCATTATAGGGTAGCGTGTTGAGCCAGATGATGTCTTTCACAGATTTTTTCAATTTTAACAGTTCCTGCGCCGCCTGATCAATCTCCAGGGTTTTGGTATCACTGAGGATGATCACGACGGTGTTTGAGTTGAGCAGCAGGGGATAATGTTCCCGCAATGTTTTGAGTGATTTATTGAAATTCGTCCCCTTTCCCCAGATCTTGCTTTTGCCCATCAGTTCCATCATGGTTTCCTCAAAGGGGCGGATTTTCATAAAGTACGGGGTTACATATTCCAGTTCCTCTGCAAATATAAAACTCTCAATATTTTTTACAACGGAGCTTAACCCGTAAATAAACTGAATCACAAATGCCGCATAGCGCGCCATCGAGCCGGAAACATCGCAGATGAGCATGATATCCGGTTTCTGAATCCTCTTTTGCTTATAATGCAGCTTAAAAATAATCCCTCCATATCTCACGTTTGCCTTGATGCTGCGGCGGAGATCGATTTTGACCATCTTTTTACTCATTCGATAGCGCCGGGAAATCTTTGTGGCGAGTTTACGCGAAAGCAATTTAAGTACATTAGTAACGTGCGGCAGATCCCGCTCGCGGATTTTTTTCATGTCTTCATAAAGCAGATTGCTGTCATCTTCACCCAGTTCCCGGATAATCGACGCCAGGACTTCGTCATCAACTTTCAAACTGGGGATGTAGTAGTTGTCATCCTCTTCCCCCAGCCGCTGCTTCCAGTAACGCAGGGTGCCGCGTATCTGGTATTCGAGCATCGGTTTGAACGAGTGATAACGGTCGTCGGGTAGTTTGCTTGATTCAAGATATCTTTTGATTCTTTTTTTCTCATCCTCCGGAAGCCGGGCATAGAAAAGCTTTTCCTCGTCCGTAAGAGAAAGGGTTTCACCCTCATAGACCAGGTCATGATCGGCTTCTTCAATCAAGCGAAGCCCTTCGGCCCTTCTTTCCTCCCATTCCTCACGTTGCTGCTGCTTAACTTCAGGAACGGTAAAAAAGCTTTCAAAGGCTTGAATGAAAATAGGCTGTTCGTCGGGATTTTTTATCAAGGTTGCGGCCAGGGCGGCCTTAACGTGTTCCTTATTCAGAAGGTCGACAAGTTCCAACGCTCTCAGGGCAGTGATTGTTTCCCCGGTGCTCACTTTGATTCCCAGGTGGCGCAGGATGTGAACAAAACGAGCGAAATTATACTCGAAACTGTTCTGCAACTTATGCTCCTTCCCTTCTATCGTTTCAAGCGGCTGCGCACTATCTCAACCAACTCCTCCGGTCCCACTTCCTTATTGAACATGTCAATATCATCTTTATCTTTGAGCAATAGGTTGAGTGCTTGCCTGATATGCTCGGGTTCAAGCCTTTGCGCCCCCATTAAAACCAGGGCGTTGGCAAAGTCAAGTGTTTCTGAGATCGACGGTTTCTTTTTGAGGTCGATGTGGTGCCTCATATAGTGGATGGCTCCTGCAACTTCTTCTGCTAAGCGAGCTTCCAGCTGGGGGACTTTTGTTTTGATGATTCTTATTTCTTTCTCAATACTGGGAAAGTCGATATATAAAAAGACACAGCGCCTCTTTAACCCGTCAGAAAGTTCCCGTTCCCCGTTGTTTGTTAAAACAACAATGGGAATGTGCCTGGCATAAATTGTCCCCAATTCGGGAATTGAAACCTGAAAATCAGAGAGTACTTCGAACAGAAAGGCTTCAAACTCCTCATCAGTCTTGTCAATCTCGTCTATTAAAAGCACATTTTTCCGGGTAGCTTGAATTGCTTTCAGCAAAGGCCTTTCTAACAGGTATGCAGGGGAGAAAAGGTTCTGTTCGATTAATTCACTACTTGTACTCTCCTTTATGAGTTGTATCTTGATCAATTGCCGCTGGTAGTTCCATTCATATAAGGCTTTATTTTCATCAAGTCCTTCGTAGCATTGAAGCCTGATCAGGTCGGTCTTAAAGATACGGGCTAATACCTTCGCTATTTCCGTTTTACCGACCCCTGGTGCGCCCGTAATCAGGATCGGCTTTTCCAAACGCAATGCGAGGTATACGGGTATAACTATTTCGTCCTCCGCTATATAACCCTCTTGCTCAAAACCTGTTCGGAGTTGTTCTATGGTTAATTTTTTGAAATCCATCCTTCATCCCCCGCCGGTTAGATGATGCGGCACGTAAAGGTATAACGCTGCTTGTACCAGGCATCCGAAAGGGATGTTATGGTAATTCCCTTATTTTGGCTGGCATGAATAAATGCGTTATTTCCCAGGTATATTCCTACGTGTTCAATGGATCCGTTGCGATGAGTATCAAAAAAGACAAGATCTCCAGGTGCCGGATCTGTAACCCTGGTTCCAACGGAGGCCTGTTCGCTCGCCGTCCGGGGCAATTTAATTCCATGCAGTGAAAAGACATACTGGACGAACCCAGAACAGTCAAATCCCGTCTCGGGTCTTGCCCCTCCGTAACGGTAGCGGACGCCGATAAAACGTCTGGCCGTGTCGATAATGTCTTGAATATCTCCCCGGGCAGAAATAGAAGATCTATCAGAATTAATCGCCTGCTTCTTCACCGCTTGCGGTGGCAGGGGTGCAGCCGGAATTTGCAGGATGTCCCCTGGATGAATAAGGGTGCCCTTGATGTGATTGATTTCCTGAAGTTTTTTGACTGAGGTTTTATATTTAACCGCAATTCCCCACAAAGAGTCGCCCTTTTTTACAACATAGCTTGCAGCTTCAGAAAATTTCGGGAACATTAATCCAAAGGAAAAAAGTGCTCCCACTACAATCGGAAAAACCAGCCTGTCCCGCCTGAACATATTACCCTCCCTGTCCGCACTGTCATGAATAAATATTATCTTCTTGATGGACTTTAAGATTCCTGCTTTTTCTGGTGATTTTGCTGGATCCTGCGGTGCACCCGCTTGAGGTGAGCAACTGTTTCCTCTGTTACCGTGACGGTGCCAAGAGGAGGATACTCCATCCCGGGGCCATGGTAATCGGTACCCCCTGTCTTGATCAGGCCGTACTCCTCGCACATCAAGCGGTACTTTTCAAGCATATCGGGCGTGTGCTGCGGGTAGTAAACCTCAATTCCCAGGATCCCCTTTTCTACGAACTCGGGTATCAGTTCGTCTTTTTTCATAAGGCCCGGGTGGGCGAGCACGGGAATACCTCCTGCATTTTGGACCACATCTATGGCATAGAAGGGATCTAACTTGTGGCGCGGAACATAGGCGGGTTTACCAAATCGAAGAAAATTGTCAAAGGCTTCTCTTATCGAAGAAACATAACCCGCCTCCATCATAGCCTGAGCGACGTGAGGCCTGCCGATAGTTCCGGATCCGGCAATTTCCCGCAGCCTGTCGAAAGATAAAAAGACACCCATGGCCGATAATTTTTTAATCATTGTGCGCGCCCTGTCTTCCCGGCCTTGACGGAGTTCGTTTAAGACATTCTGCAACTGTTTTGATCGAATCTCCAGGTAATAGCCGAGAATATGTATTTCCACATCTCCCCAATCGGTGTTCAATTCAATCCCCGGGATTACTTCCAAGTCAGTCTTTAAGGCAGCCTGTATTGCAGGTAGCACGCCGTCCACTGTATCATGGTCTGTAAGGCTTATGGCGGTGAGACCCGTTTCATGAGCCTGCCGTACAATTTGGGCGGGAGTCAGGGTTCCATCTGAAGCTGTACTGTGAATGTGCAGGTCCGCGGACATCTATACCTTCCTTCCGATTTCTTATTTCAGTACGGCTTTTAAAACACGCAGGCAGTTCTCACTGCAAATTTTACAAATAGAAACATCATCAAACCCATGTTTTTGAAGGGCTTCAATTATTACAGGATAATGTGCTGCGTCTGGAACCTCGGGAATGGAAGCCTTGATACCATCAAAATCGGAGCCGAATCCCAGATAATCATCGCCTACCAGGTTGCAGATGTGATCTATGTGCTTGAGCAAAGAATTCAACCCGGCCACCGGAGGCCCCAAAAAATCCGGCATAAAGTTGAGTCCGATGATTCCTCCCTTTTGCGCAATGGCCTTGATCTGCTCATCCGAAAGGTTGCGAGGGTGATCCCATACACTGCGGCAATTGGAATGGGAAGCAATGACAGGGCCGTTGCTCAATTCAAGCACGTCCCAGAATCCGCTTTCGGATATGTGGGAAACATCAATCACCATGCCCAACCTGTTCATCTCTTTTACTACCTCTGCCCCAAACCTGGTGAGACCTCCACCTGTCCGGCTTTCTCCAACCCCGTCGGCAATTTCGTTGCGATAATTCCAGGTCAGGCCAAGGCCTCGTATTCCCAAGCGATAGAGGGTGCGCAAAACCTGAATACTGCCCCCTAAGGCCTCTCCTCCTTCGATCGTCAGAAAGGCTCCTATTTTCCCTGCTGCCAGACAGCGGTCGATATCTTCACGTGAAAGAATCGGTTCTATCAGTTTACGATTTTCCTGGTATTCTTCCCAGAAATAATCCAATAATTGCAGGGTAAATAACAGAGCATTAGATGGGTTTGTGTCTACGCCGAATAAAGCAAAAAATTGAATTCCGACACCGCCTTTTCTGAGCCTGGGAAGGTCCGCGTGTCCTTCATGACTTTCTGTTGCCAGTGACCTTTTGTTCCGAAAGGCAACGGAGAGAGTGTCACAATGCATATCAACAATCATCAAAATTCTCCTTTCAATATAAAAACCTGTTTATTTCAGGCGAAATAAACAGGCTGTAGAAATCTTACGGAGTAACTCTAATTTATATATTTACCTGGGCTCCACAATTAACTTAATCGCAGTTCTTTCCTCACCGTCAATAACTATGTCTGTAAAAGCGGGGATACATATCAAATCGATGCCACTGGGTGCTACGAAACCTCTTGCAATTGCTACAGCCTTCACAGCTTGGTTTAAAGCTCCTGCCCCAATTGCCTGAAGTTCTGCGCAGCCCTTTTCTCTCAAGACACCAGCGAGAGCACCGGCTACGGAATTAGGGCTAGACTTTGCTGAAACCTTTAAGACTTCCACGAACTCAACCTCCCCTTTTAGTTTCCCTCCGAAGATTTGATTTCAAATTGTGTATATTTTCATAAATTTATCATAACATTGACATAAATATTATGCAAGTTTAATTGTACAGGTCATTTTATAACCTGGACCCGTTCAATCGCCTGCGTTAAGCCGCTTTCCGGTTCAATCTCAAGAAACAGGGCATCAAGTTCAACAGGACCGCTTGCCACCTCAAATCGCGTTGGACGGTGTGTGAGAAACTTGGTGAGGACCTGTTCCACCTTAACGCCGAGCACAGAATCGCGGGGTCCCGTCATCCCAACATCTGTTATGAAACCCGTACCCTTTGGCAGGATTCTTTCATCGGCGGTTTGGATGTGAGTGTGGGTACCGATGACGGCAGAAACGCGGCCGTCTAAATACCAACCGAAAGCGACCTTTTCAGATGTGGCCTCGGCATGAAAGTCCACGATAATCACCGGGGTTATTGTTTTTAGTGAATCGAGAATAGTGTCTATCACCCGGAAGGGACAATCAAGCGGAGGTAAAAAAACACGTCCGGAAAGGTTAACTATTCCTACTTTGACATTCTGCTTAGTTGTTACGACAACATGTCCCTGGCCAGGCGTCCCGGGAGGGTAATTTGCCGGCCGGACGATTCTTTTATCAATATCAATAAAATCGTATACTTCCTTCCGATCCCAGACGTGATTTCCCATCGTTAGCACGTCAACTCCTGCACTATACAGTTCCTGAGCTATTTCTTCAGTTATTCCATTTCCTCCGGCAGCGTTTTCGCCGTTGGCAATGATGAGATCAGGATCGTATTTCTTTTGCAGTGAAGGGATAAGCTCTTTGACGGCCCGGCGGCCCGGACGGCCTACAATGTCTCCAAGAAATAGAACCCGCAATAAATTTTGCCTCCTAAACAATATTCAAACCTATTTGTTGTAGACCAACACCCTGCCTTCGTCACGCAGGGCGACTAACTTGATATTTGTACTTGTTTTTTTAGCATTTTCCAGAATGTAATCAATTAATTCTTCGTGTAATGACAAATCATCCATCACAAGTTCGTCATCCTTTTCTGTAACAAGGGAAGAACCGAACTCTTCTCTCATCAAGGCAATAACCAGGGCGATTTCTTTCTGTGAGATAGTCCAAAAGTCTCTTTTAAACTCAATTAAAGAAAGGACATCCAACGGCTGAAAGGAAAAAGAGCAGACCTCAACTTCTTTTTTTTCCAGTTTATAATAGGCGAGAAGAGATTGCTCTATTTTTTTCTTAAAACTAATTAATTTCTTTTTTGCCACATTATCGATATAAAAAGAGAATTTAACGACGTTTGCCCTTGGTTCGAGGTTTATTGCCGCGATTTCCGGATAACATAGAAGCAGTGATGAGAGCAGGTTTGCGATGTGAGGAAAGTTGCTGACTTTATTCTTGTTTATTACCGACATAACTATCCCTTCCCCTGCTATTTAAAACTTTTCAATCTTACCTTAATTTCGTCAGTGATTAGCAAAGTCCTGCTCTTTGAAATTTCCTTTTCCTAGCACGAAAAAAAACAACCCGCAGGAAAGGGTTGTTTAGTATCAAGGCTTATGTTTTTCAAAGGTCCTGAAAGAATGAATTTCTCCCTTTTATAAAATTTGTTAACAACCCATGCGGGTTTTTTCATTATTTAGCATAATCGACATTTCTGGTTTCCCTGATAACGACTACTTTAATCTGTCCGGGATACTCCAGTTCTTCCTCTATTTTTTTAACAATATCATGTGCCAGCTGCGCGGCTTGCAGGTCGTCCACAAACTCAGGTTTAACCATGATCCTGATTTCTCTTCCTGCCTGGATGGCATATGATTTTTCCACGCCTTCGAAGGAGTCCGCTATTTCTTCCAGTTTTTTAAGCCTCCTGAGATATGTTTCAAGGGTTTCCCGCCTTGCTCCCGGCCTTGCGGCAGATATGGCGTCCGCTGCCTGTACAAGGACCGCTTCTATGGTTTCCGGTTCCTGATCTCCGTGGTGAGCGAGGATGCAGTGTATCACCTCGGGATTTTCGCGGTATTTGCGTGCCAGGTCCGCCCCGATTGTTACATGTGGTCCCTCAACTTCATGATCTACCGCTTTCCCTATATCATGCAGCAAACCCGCTCTTTTAGCAAGCTGGACGTCTGCCCCGAGTTCTGCCGCCATTGTTCCGGCAAGGGAAGCGACTTCAAGGGAGTGTTTCAACACATTTTGGCCGTAGCTGGTACGGAATTTCAATCTCCCTAACAACTTGATCAATTCAGGGTGCAAATTGGGAACACCCACTTCGAAAGCTGCCTGTTCCCCCTCTTCCCGAATTTGCTGCTCAATCTCCTTCTGCGATTTCTCAACCATTTCTTCAATACGGGCCGGATGGATTCTGCCATCTGCAATTAGCTTTTCCAAGGCAATGCGCGCCGTTTCCCGCCGTATCGGATCAAAACCTGAGAGTATAACGGCTTCGGGAGTATCATCTATTATCAGATCAACTCCCGTTAGCGTCTCTAGGGTCCTGATGTTTCTCCCCTCTCTGCCGATAATGCGTCCTTTCATTTCATCATTGGGGAGAGGTACAACCGAGACCGTTGTCTCCGCCACGATATCAGCGGCACACTTTTGGATTGCGGTTGTAACGATCTCGCGTGCCCTTTTTTCAGCCGTTTCACGTGCCTGGGCCTCCGCTTCTTTAATGATCATTGCTGCTTCGCGTTTGACTTCCTCTCGAACATTATTTAGTAATAGCTCTCTTGCTTCTTCTGTAGTCAAACCGGAAATGCGCTCTAATTCAGCTGTTTGTTTCTCCATCAACTCATTAAGCTGGCCACGCAATTGCGAAAGTTCTTGATCTTTCTTGAGAAGAGTTTCTTCACGCTTTTCAAGGCTTTCCAGTTTGCGATCCAATGTCTCTTCCTTTTGAAGCAGACGCCGTTCGAGACGCTGCATTTCATTACGACGCTCGCGGTTTTCTCGCTCGGCCTCGCTCCGCATTGCGTGAATTTCTTCTTTTGCTTCAAGAATTGCTTCCCGTTTTTTGGCTTCGGCATCTTTTTGGGCTTCCTCAAATATGCGCCTGGCTGCCTCTTCTGCGGAGGCGATTTTTGCTTCCGCCAGGTATTTACGCAAAAGATATCCACCCAACAGACCTAACAGGAGAGCAATTACGGAGAGAACCACGATAATTGCAACAGGTACTGGGTTAATCCTATTCACCTCCCTCTTTTAAGAATTAGACAGGCATAAAAAAGAAAACCGAGTAGAAACTCGGTCCATAGAAACCCCACCACATCTTACAATATTCAATTATTGAGCAAAATCAATCATTTATATTGATCTATGTAAACTGTGGTAGAAGTTCTATTCATTGTTCCTACTTCTCTAAATTTTATTATTCATTGTAAAACATGTCAAGAAACCGCCGAGCATAAATATACAATACTATTCCCCTTCCTGGCCAGCCTCATCCAGAGCACCTGTTTTGGGAAGGACGGTCTGATTGCCTATCATCGCCCGTATCCTTTGTCTTATTTCATCTGCTATTTCCGGGTGTTCCTTCAGGAAGTCTTTTGCATTTTCTCTTCCCTGGCCGAGACGCTCGTCATTGAAGCCGAACCAGGACCCTGCCTTGGCTATTATACCCAACTCAAGCCCCAAATCCAGCAGTTCCCCTTCACGGGAAATTCCCTGTCCGTACATGATGTCAAATTCAGCTTGTTTGAAGGGAGGGGCGACTTTATTCTTGACTACCTTAACCCTTGTCCGGTTTCCGACGACTTCGGTTCCCTGTTTGATGACATCCACTTTTTTGACTTCCATTCTGACGGAGGCATAGAATTTCAGTGCCCTTCCACCAGGGGTAACCTCCGGGTTGCCAAACATCACCCCGACTTTCTCCCTGATCTGATTGATAAAAACGGCTGTTGTCCGGGATTTACTGATTGCCCCGGTTAACTTTCTCAAGGCTTGCGACATAAGGCGAGCCTGTAAACCTACGTGAGCGTCCCCCATTTCCCCTTCCAGTTCCGCACGGGGCACCAGGGCAGCGACCGAATCTATGACCACAACATCCAGAGCACCACTTCTGACCAAGGTTTCGGCAATTTCTAAGGCCTGCTCGCCCGTATCGGGCTGGGATACTAAGAGGTTATCGATGTCAACCCCCAGTTTCTGGGCATAAACGGGATCAAGGGCGTGTTCAGCATCAATAAAAGCGGCAATTCCGCCTGTTTTTTGAGCTTCTGCCGTGATGTGGAGGGCAACAGTGGTCTTTCCGGATGATTCCGGTCCGAAGATCTCAATCACCCTGCCACGGGGAACCCCACCGACGCCAAGTGCAAGATCTAAAGCCAGGCTTCCGGTTGGAATTACTTCAATATTCAGGCGTGCAGGGGCATCTCCCAAACGCATAATCGAACCCTTGCCAAATGCCTTTTCAATTTGTGACACAGCCAGGTCTAGGGCCTTGGCTTTTTCACTCATACTTTGTCTCCCCTCCAAAACAAGCGTTCGGTTTCCCATTAATTATATGTTAGATGGTAAGGCTTGTCAATTAGTAAAGGCATTATCTTACTCCCTGGCGGAAGATTTTTTGCGCAGGGGGTATGCTGCTAGAGAGGTATAGTGGGGACCGCCGGGTGTGAGTCTGCTTTCCATGAGATGAAGTTCGTCTACATTAATATTTCCAATGTGATCGGGTAGCGGGTTCTCATTTACAAATTTGATGAATAGATCGATGTTTGCATTGGAACGAAACCTGCCCAAGGTAAGGTGCGGCCGAAACTTTTTCTCTTCTCTTGGAAAACCCGCCGTGAAGAGCTTTTCCTCAATTTTTGTGTAAAGCTGGATTAGTCTCTCAACTTCACCGGCCAGCCCCAGCCAAACTACCCGTGGCCGCATAAGGTTTGGAAATACCCCGAAGCCTCCGTAGCTCAATGAAAACTGCTCCACATCAGGGGTTAACTGTTTCAAAGTGTCGTGCACCCGCTGAATTTCACTGGCTGTGAGAGAGCCAAAAAATTTCAACGTAAGGTGATAATTCCTCTCTTCCACCCATTTTACGTCCAGAGGCAATTTTCGAAAGGGAGAAGAAACCTGATGAATCGCTTTTTTCACAGCATCAGGGAGAAGTATCGCAAGGAATGAACGGGTCTTTTTCTGTACAGAGGTATCAACCAAGAAATCACCCCTCCAGCCTGATTAAATAGCGGCGCAGCAGATCCAAAGCCGCCTTTGCGGCCATTGATTTTATTGTTATCCTGCCCAACCCCGGATAAAACAGTTTTGAGAAAAGGGTTTCCCGAGGGGTTGACAGCCCTACATATACGGTTCCGACAGGGGCATCGGGAAGTCCCCCCGCCGGCCCTGCGAACCCGGTAGTGGCAAGGCCAATGTCGGCGCCTAAAGCCCTCCTTACGCCCGCAGCCATTTCCATTGCGGTGTTTGAGCTCACCTCGCTAAACTCCGCCAGGGTCTCCGGCTTTACACCGAGTTGCCTTTCTTTTATTTCATTATGATAGGCGACAATTCCTCCACGCAAGTAGTCAGAACTGCCGGGAATATTGGTTAGATAATTTAAGATGAGGCCCCCCGTGCATGATTCGGCAACACCAAGTGTGAAGTTAATGCTGCGCAAAAGTTCACCAACTTTGCCCGGAAGTGTTTCTTCATCAATTCCATAGAGGTCCTCGCCGAGAGCAAGCCGTATTTTGGTTTCCAGTTCTGAAAAGACTTGTGGTTCATCTGCTGCAACCTGAAGAACAATGTGGACCTCACCGCCTCGGGGCAGATAGCTGAATTTTGCCGAGGTATTCCGTGCTTCAGCCAAAACATCTTTTAATCTCTGCAATACTACTGTTTCACCAATACCACATACCTTGAAGCAGCGGGTTAGATACGTTATCTGCGGCGGGAAATTGCGCAGCAGGAAAGGCTTTACTTCATTTAAGAACATTTGTCGGAGTTCTTCAGGAGGGCCGGGTAGGGCGACGATTATTTTGGAATTATGAGTGACAATTATACCCGCCGCGGTTCCCAGGGCGTTCGGCACCGCCAGGGCCCCGTAAGGCAGATAGGCCTGGTTGATATTGGAAGGAGGTGTTTCCCTCCCCCGCTTTTTAAAGAAGGACTGGATTTCTTCCCAGATTTCGCTGCGAAATTCAAGAGGCATCTGAATTGATTCGGCAATGGCATCCCTAGTTACGTCATCCGGTGTAGGGCCTAACCCCCCTGTCACAATAATCAGTTCCGCCCTGGTCAGGGCATCGCAAATAGCACCCTTAATCTCTTCCAGGTTGTCACGTACCGTGTTCAGCCTGATGATTTCGTAACCCCAGCTCATCACCTGACTGACAAGAAAGGGGGTTGTGGTGTTCTCAACAGCCCCCTTGAGTAATTCGCTTCCGGTTGCAATAATCTCCACCTTTGTCATAGCGATTCAGTCCTTGTGACAGTTTAATTTAATACCTGCCTGTTCTCCTGGCCCAAGCGCTGGCGCAGGGCGTTTCCCCCGATGTACTCTTCTTCCAGCAATACCTGGGCAACCTCCTGGAGAACATCCAGGCGGGCCATAAGGATCTCCTCGACAGCCTTTTCCTGCCGGCGGATGATCTCTTGGATGGTATCATGCAATACCTCCTTTGATATCCCTTCTTCCCATATAACTCCCAGAGGAGAAAGCCCTGCTGTGACGATTTGCTTGGCCAACTGGACAGCCTGCTGGAAATCGCTTGAGGAACCTGTGCTTTGGGAACCCAATAAGATGTTTTCAGCTCCAGCCCCTGCAAGGAACACCTGAATTTGCTTTTCCAGGTAATCCTTCGTATACAAATAGAGGTCGTCTTCAGGGATCTGACGCATATATCCCAGGGCTTTCCCCCGTGTGGTAACTGTGATGTGGGAAACGGAACCGGGTCGCAGTACCTCGCTCACAATGGCATGTCCCGTTTCGTGCACGGCAATCCGGTAAAGCTCATCCTTGCTTGGCTTGCGATCGAGTTTCTCACCCATCATCACCTTGTCGACTGCTTCTTTAAAATGTCGCTGATGGATGTAAGGGGACTCTTCTCTTAATGCCAGAATAGCTGCTTCGTTGGTCACGCTCTCAAGATGCGCACCTGAGAAACCGAAGGTTTCCTGGGCAATCTTATCGAGATCGACGTCATCGGCCAGGGGCTTGTTTCGGCAGTGCAGCTTGAGAATCTGGTACCGCCCGGCTTTATCGGGCAAATCGACACGTACCAGGCGATCGAAACGTCCCGGCCGCAGCAACGCCGGATCCAGCATATCATCCCTGTTAGTGGCACCGATTACGAGAATTTTGACGCGGTCATCACTGCGCAGCCCGTCCATTTCCACAAGTAGCTGGTTTAAGGTCTGGTCGTATTCCAGGTGCCCGGTGTTGCTCCCTCTCCGGTTTCCTAAAACGTCTATCTCATCAATGAAGATGATCGCACCGTTCTTTTTTTCACGCAACGCCCGCTCCTTTGCCGTCTTGAAAAGCTGTCTTACACGCTGTGCCCCTACGCCTGCGTAGACTTCGATGAACTCGCTTCCCGAAGTGGCCAAAAACAAAGAATGGGTATACGCCGCAGCTGCTTTGGCCAGCAGGGTTTTTCCGGTCCCCGGTGGTCCGGTCAGCAGAATGCCCTTCAGGGGACGAATCCCCATTTCCGCGATCTGCTTGGCATGGATGACAAAATCCAGGGCCTCCTTGAGTTCTTGTTTGGCCGATGCCTGTCCACCGACATCGTCAAAAGTGAAGTTCACCTGCTGAACGTACCCTGAAAAATTGGCGGAACTGCCCGGCAGGCCTTTCTTATCGATCAGGATATAGAGGAAGAAGCCCAGACCTCCCATTAAAAGGAGCGGCAGGACATTGTATCCGAGTATCACGAGGAAGATCAACGCTGCTATGGATGTTCCCAAGAATACTTCTTTAATCAAATTCCTCCACCTCCCTGACCGTAGTTCTTTTCATTATCCGCTAACTGGGGTGAGCGCTGGATCACTTCATAGAGATAACCCTGCCCGTCTCGCAACTGGAGATAGATATTGAATGAATCAACAGTCACCCGGTAATCCACATGATTCGCCTCTGCGAGATTTTGAACCGACCGATGCATTTTTTGAAAACTGCCCGTAGCAATTGCCTCTTGAATGGCAAACTGGCTGTTTTCATATATCTCTGTTAGCTTGGGCGTGCGCCGGTCAAGGAAAACAACCTGGTAATCTGTTCCCAACTCTTGGCGAACTATTTTTTCTACTTTCTGGTAAACTGTCTGGAGATCATCAATCTGCGATGTCCGGATGTATACCGTAGGAGGTTGTTCTTGTTTGGCGATTCTCACTTCATCGACTTTAACAACACTGGCGATCTTTTCTTTAACGCTTTCTTTTACATAATACTTCTCATATAAATACTGACCACCCAGCATTAATCCAAGGCTGATGATCAGCGCAATTACTACCGTGGTGATATTTAATTGTCGCACAGGCATACTCCCCCTCCTTCTCCATGCCCAAAATTATACCACAGCTTGGCTCTATTTCTGATATGAAAGCATTGGAAACAACAGTAGAAGGGGAGTTTTTGACCTAACGATCTATGGTGGCTGTCAGATCATAGGTATATGCCTGCCTGATAATCACGTTTATAAAATCTCCGGGACGGAGATCCTCACCCTTAACGATGATTTTTGGGTCAATGTCGGGAGCTTCCCTGTAACTCCTGCCGGCAAACACGCTTTCACCCAGCTTCTTTTCAGTCAGAACGCGGAGATTTATTCCCACTGCTGCCTCGTTTTTTCTTCGGGAGATCGAGCGTTGCAGCTTCAAAATTTCCCTGCGTCTTCTCCTTTTCTCAAAGAATGACACCGTTTCTTTTTCCCGGTATGAGCGCGTACCTTCCTCGTGATAGTATGGGAAAACTCCCAGTCTATCGAATTGGGCCTTTTTAACGAATTCAAGGAGTTCTTGAAAAGCCTGTTCGTCTTCTCCGGGGAAACCCGTCATCAGTGTCGTTCTTAACACCAAACCGGGTATTTGTGACCGGAGGGTACCGATTAGTTCAAGATACTCAGCGGCGTCTCCTTTTCTCCCCATTTTCCTGAGTACTTTGCTGCTGGCGTGCTGCATAGGAATATCGAGATAACGGCAGATTTTAGGTTCGTGCTGAATTGTATCAACCAGTTCCGGCGTTATAGATGATGGGTTTAAATAAAGTATCCTGATCCACTGCAGTTCGGGAATCCTGGCTAACTCTTTCAGTACAACCGCAAGGGAAAGGTTACCCGCAAGGTCTTTCCCATAGGCTCCGGTATCCTGTGCTACCAGTACAAGCTCTTTCACACCGCTGGCAACCAGTGTGGATGCCTCGTGCCAGATCTCGTCAAGCGGCCTGCTTTTGAGGCGGCCTCTCAAACTCGGTATAAGACAGTAGGCACAGGAATGGGAACACCCCTCTGCTATTTTAAGGTAGGCGGTAAACGGTGGAGTGGTCAAAAGCCTTGGGGAATCATCAGGCGCTTTGCTTATTTTTTCTTGATGATAGGCTTTACAGAGGTAGTCAAGCACTTTTTGTGGGGTATTGACTCCTAACCACAGGTCGACTTCAGGAATTTTTTCTGTTAATTCAGCAACGCCGTAGCGCTGCGTTAAACAACCCATCACGATAAGGTGCCGGCATTTACCATTTTTTTTCAGCTCAACGCACTGTAAGATCTCGTCAAGCGCCTCCTGAACGGCCGGTCTTATAAAGCCGCAGGTATTAATGATGATAATTTCAGCTTCCTCAAGGGAGGATGTTATGACGTATCCCTTTGATGCTAAGAGACCCAGGACGTTTTCGCTATCAACAAGGTTTTTAGGGCAGCCCAAACTAACCATACCGACGAGCTTCATGCTGTATACCTTTCTATCCAGATTTGCGGAATTCTTTATCGACAACATCGCCATGCTGGCCCAGTGGAGGCAACTTTTTGCCGTTGTATATGACCTGTACGCCTCCGGCATTGCCGAGCCGTAGGGTGATAGAATTTTTTGCCTGATACTTTTGGATCATTCCCGGGTAAAGCATTCCAGCAAACTTTTCTATTCCATCTGCGGTAACCCGAACCCAGCATTTTTCGGTTGCAATAAGTTCAATTTTAATAAGTTGTGGCTTTTGGGTTTTAATATTGGTATTGGTTACTTGGCTCTGGAACCGATTGGGCGGTTCCGGTGTACGGGATGTATCTCCCTTTAAAAAGCCAAAAATAATGGCTAATATTATTAACATCACTACTACAATACTCGTAATTATGAGGCTTAAACCTTTTCTTTTTGATAGAGCGCCGGATAATAGTCCTTCATCTGTCTCTGGTGATGGCTGTGATTCCTCCTGGCATGGTGGGGAAGTTACAGTATCGCTCGTTTTTATTTGCGATTTATAGCTATTGACAATCTGGTCTGCATCAAGCTCGAGGAAGCGGGCGTAGTTGCGGAGGAATCCTAAAACATAGGCCTCACCCGGTATTTCCTTGAAATCTTCGGACTCTAAAGCGGCCAGGTATTTTGTCCGGATTTTTGTTTCATTTTCAACGTCGGATAAAGAGAGCCCCTTCTTTTCCCTTGCTTCCCTTAGGATTTCTCCAATACTCATGACAGCCCCCCCACATAACTCAACAATACAACAACAGGCTTTATTGAACGGTTTATTATAATAAATAATTATTCGTCGTTTTCTTTATTTTGAATTTTCCGGGCAAGGTCTCACCGGTGGTTCTGGAACCCATGGCACGGCGGATAGCTAAGCGAAACCCCAAACCTGAGGCCAGTCCACCGGCAATTCCCGCATTAATACTTAAATCAGACTGTACCGGCTGGAGCGGGGTATTGGGAAGGCAGACGATTTCCTCTTTTGTTGCAAGGATCAGACCCTGTTCACCCATCATCACAACCAGGGCACGCAGCCCTTCCTCAATTATGTTGCGGCATATGGGGAAATATCCTTCAGGTTCCGTTCCCAAGGTATGCCCCGCCAGTATTTCTAATTCCTGACATTGGCAGACGAGAAACATCTCTGAATAGCTGAAAAAGCCTTTCTCTTTATACCAGACTAGTGGACGCCCTGCTATCGAACTCATGATATTATATTGTTTGATTTTTTCTGCAAGATATTTTACTTGTGGGAGAGAAAGGGTACCGTCAACTAACAATACCCTGGTGTTTTTTATAATATCTTCCTTGGACGCAAAGTATCTTTCATTAATGCATTCAATTACATCCATTTCCTCGACTGAGGAAATGGTCTGCTCTCCGTTTCTGACAATGACGCGCTTGGCGGTTGGAAAGTCTTTACTGCGAATGATGTGTTGTACTTTAATCCCTTTTTGAAGCAAGTGGTTGTGCATTTGATCACCTATTTCATCTTGTCCCAGAACGGTTAACAGAATTGGCTCTACCCCAAACTTGAGGAGTTCCAGGGCAAGCCGGTAGCCCAACCCCTGGTAAGAAACATCCACTTTGCCCGAAGTTTTTAAGGGATCTGAGCATACCTCTAGCCAGGTTTTCCCTATCACAACAACCCCGCTCCGCTCATCAAAAATGTAACCCCTTCCAAGAATATAACCTTTCTTCATCAGGTTTGAGATATGCACAGCAGCAGCAGAGCGGGAGATATTCATTCTTGCTGCCAGTTCGTCCTGGGAGATCATGGGATCTTTTTTCAAGCAGTCCAAGATTTCTTTTTCTCTTTTTGTAATATTGTTCATGCCTGATATTTCCTGCACTTAACAATGTTTAAGGTGATATTAAATATTGTTCGTTTTCGCCATAATAAAATCCTGCTTAATTACCTGCCAAAGTATCTGTAAAATTGTTCCGGAGTCATTAATACTCCCCGGGGTTTAGCCCCTTCGTAGGGCCCCACCACACCCTTTTCCTCAAGAATATCCATAATCCTGGCTGCCCTGGAATAACCTACCCGGAAACGGCGTTGGATTAAAGAAACAGAAGCGTGTCCCACCTCCATCACCAGCCTTGCTGCATCGCGAAAGAGTGGATCGCCGAAATCATCTTGCTGCGGCGCAGCCTCTTCTTCAACGGAAAAATCGGAAATGTATAATGGCGTACCCTGTTTGACTATATAATCAACAATGTCCTCGACTTCGCTCTCAGTAACCAGTGCGCCCTGCACCCTGATCGGTTTAATCGCTCCTACCGGAAGGAAGAGCATATCTCCTTTGCCCAGCAGTTTCTCCGCTCCATTTAAGTCAAGAATGGTACGGGAATCCGTCTGGGACGAAACTGCAAAGGCGATTCTAGAAGGGATATTCGCTTTGATGACGCCTGTGATCACATCGACCGAAGGCCGTTGAGTTGCAACAACCAGATGAATTCCCGCAGCACGCGCCATCTGTGCAAGCCGGCAGATGGCGTCTTCTACTTCAACAGGAGCAATCATCATCAGATCGGCCAACTCGTCTATAACTACCACAATAAAAGGAAGAGGCCGGTAATTGTTCTGATCTCCGGAGCACAACTGAGAGTTGTAACGGGTGATGTCACGCACCCCCAGTGAAGCGAACAATTCATAGCGGTTTTCCATCTCGTTCACGACCCACTTTAATGCCGACGCCGCCTTCTTGGGATCAGTCACCACAGGAGCGATTAAATGCGGGATACCGTTATAAGTTATCAACTCAACCATTTTGGGGTCGATCATCAAAAACTTGACTTCGTTAGGGGTAGCCTTGAATAGAATACTGCAGATGATCGTGTTTAAACAAACGCTTTTACCAGAACCGGTGGCTCCTGCAAGGAGTAGGTGCGGCATTTTCACTAAATCAGTAACAATCGGATTTCCGGCTATGTCTTTTCCTAAAGCTACGGTAAGCTTTGATGCCGCTTCCTGGAATTCGGTGCTTTCCAAAATATCCCTCAGGTAGACGATGGCCACTTCCTTATTCGGCACTTCAATTCCGAGAGCTGCCTTGCCGGGAATAGGTGCTTCAATCCGAACATCGGGGGCCGCCAGGCTCAGGGCGATGTCGTCTGCTAGACGGACAATTTTGCTGACTTTAATGCCTGGAGCCGGCTGGATTTCGTACCTTGTAATTGCAGGGCCAAGGTGAACCTGGCTGACGGATACCTTTACACCGAAACTCTCCAAGGTCTCCTCAAGAATGCGCACATTTTCTATGATTTCTTTATTCAGGCGGTTGCTTCTGACTTTTAAGGGACGTGTTAGCAGGGATAGTGGGGGCAAACTATAGCTCTGCGGTGTGTCAGAAGAACTTTTTGGCGGACCCTGTTCTTTCTCCAATGGGTCTGTTTGAACGGGTTGCGGCTTGCTTTCTTCCCTGTCACTTACTTCAGTCTCTGTGTTGTAATTAATAATGACGGGAACAGAGGATGCATCCTCCCTGTTAATGTTTCTTTTTATGTCTTGTTTTGGTTCGGTTTCTTCCTCGATAAAGAGGAAATCCGTCAGTTTCGTTTTTATGTAGAAACCAGCCTTTCTGCACCCGTTGCCGATATACTTGAATATTTTACGTATTGGGATCCCTGTTAGCATCACGAGATCAATAATACATAAAGTGATCAACAGAACAAGAGTACCGATGGGGGCAAAGAGGTAAACTGCAGAAATGCTTAACAGTGCGCCTGCAATACCTCCCCCTGCTCCTTTTAGCCCGGCCCTCCATAAGAAAACGATAATCTCATTCCTGGGCATGTTATAAGAAGGGATAATTAGAAAGTGAAGCATTGTAACAATTACAAAAAGCAGCAAAAACACCCCGGCATCTCGCCGGTTCAGTGAGGGAGGTTTACGGTTCCAGCATAAAATCAGCCCAAAATAAACAAGTAAAATTATGGCAGCGTAGATTCCCTGCCTTCCTAAAATCAGGGTCAGAACTCGCGCAAAAGCCCTCCCGACAATTCCGGTTTGGGTGAATAAACTGATAAAGACGAAAGCTGCCAGAGCCAGCAATAACATGCCTGCTATTTCATATTTTGAACTCTCATTTTTTGCGGTTACCTTTCTACCTCTGCCTGCCATCGTTTCACCCCTCAGATCCATTCCTCCCAAATTATAACACTTCCCCGCATGGAGGAAAACGAATTATTTAGCCTTGAGAGAACATAATAAACCCAGGAAACTATTTAAGAGGGGAATGTTTTATGCCGCTCGATCAAGAACAGGAGTTTCCGGATACGACAAATCCTCAGGAGACCGGAAAACGTAAAAGAAGACAAGGGGTAAAGAAGATCGATACCATTAAAGAATACGGCCAGACAGATATACCGGAAACCAAATCAAATATTCATTGTCTGCCGATCGTGGGGCAGATAGAGGGGCACCTGGTGCTCCCCCCGCAAAACAAAACCACGAAGTATGAGCACATCATTCCCCAATTGGTGGCAGTGGAACAAAACCCGGATATAGAGGGACTTTTGGTGATACTGAACACTGTAGGGGGGGATGTGGAGGCCGGACTTGCCATCGCAGAAATGATTGTGAGCATGTCCAAGCCGACAGTCTCTCTTGTATTGGGAGGTGGCCACTCTATCGGTGTTCCCGTTGCGGTAAGCGCGCAATACTCCTTTATTGCAGAGACTGCCACCATGACAATCCACCCTATAAGGCTGTCAGGGCTAGTGATCGGGGTACCCCAAACATGGGAATACCTTGAAAAGATGCAGGACCGGGTGATCCATTTCGTAACGAAACATTCTAATATCACGGAGGAAAAATTCAGGCAATTGATGTTCAGGACAGGTGAACTTGCCCGCGACATCGGCACCGTCCTGCTCGGAAATGAGGCCGTTGATGTCGGTCTCATCAACGCCGTAGGGGGGCTCAGCGCAGCGGTCAATAAAGTACAGGAATTGATTAATAAACAGAAAGCACAAAATAAGAAAGGGAAGAAAAAATGATTTTATACACTCCGATGCCGCTTGAAGCCGTCATGGCATCAGACAAAGATGCTGCTTCGGCTTACCGCGAAGTGCAGTACTGTGGAATCAGTTTCCTGGTGGAACCCGGCGATAAGGGAATGGGTAAAATCGTTCAGGTCAGAAGCACAGATCCATACGTTTACCTGAGGCCGGAGTTCCAACCCGGGAGAGAAATCCCCTTATTCAGTGGGTAAATCTGCCCTGGAAATACGTTTCGGTTTATCTTGCGCTTGCTCCCGGACTCCGGTTTAACTCGCCCTAAGACTTGTCGCAGACGGCAGCCGACCGGCTCCTATGACGCCATCCATGGCGCAGAGTCGCCTAGCTCAACTTCCTGTTTCGCTTCGGCTGCCGTTAGCTGCTCCTTCGTCAAGGGCGAGTAACAACCTCCGTAGGTCGCTGCGCCAGCAAGGATAAACCGCTTTTTCGTTCCTCTGTTGGTGCCGCCGGAGGCGGCGT
>DULK01000063.1 GCA_012840385.1 Syntrophomonadaceae bacterium | reverse complement strand
GGTTGTTACTCGCCCTTGACGAAGGAGCAGCTAACGGCAGCCGAACTGAGGCATGGATGCCGAAGTAGCCGACTCCGCTGCAAGGATGCAGCGTAGGAGGCGGTCGGCTGCCGTCTGCGACGAGTCCTAGGGCGAGTTCAACGGAGTCCGGGAGCAAGCGCAAGGATAACCAGGTTTCATACTCTGTTGGTGCCGCCGGAGGAGGCGTGGTGGTCTGCCCTGTAAATAAAAATAACCCTTTGGGTTATATTTGGATGCATGCAGGAAATTATTTGATTGGCTAGAAATTAAGTAGTAACATAGCAGAGTTCTGGGAGATGCGGTAGTTTTGATTTCCTATACAGTGCAGCATGTCCTGATTTTGCGGCTGCTCATGTGCTACAACTTTGAATCGGTTCGCTCACTGCACAACCTCCTGTTTCTGGTCAGCGCGGAAAAGATGGAGCAGCAGGACCTGGGGTTTTACGATTTTGTAAGAACGGGGACGGGCGCTTACAGCAGAAGTGTTCAGCGCATTATAGACGATCTCAGGAAAGAAAAGCTTATTGCAGAGGAAGGACTTCGCCTCACAGACAAGGGGAGGCGCATTTACGCCACTCTGGGAGCGTCCCTCAGGCCTTTTAATTCCTTTTGGAATCTCTGCGTCGATGTGGTGGAGCGACACGGGGGAAACCCGGAGGAGTTAAACCGCAGGGTATTTTACAACCTTACCTTCCGGCGCGTCAAAGTGGGGGAGAGGGTGTTTTTTCCTTAAAGTCGCCTTCCGCCGATGATTGCAGTAAGATACGTGTGGTCGAATCTGCAAAAGGATGACCTCTTCATATTTTTTGAGATAGCTCTTATAGGGATAGATTAATCGACGGAGACAACCTTTATCGGGTTGTGTTGCCGGCGGCGCCTGTTTCACATAAAATGCTCCTGCTTTTCGGTGAATTAAAATCGCAACAATCAGCAAAATAATCAGAGGAGGTCGTTCGATTGGTAGAAACCATATTGGCTGTGGACATCGGAGCGGGGACCCAGGACATTCTTCTCTATGAAGAAGGCATCCCCGTGGAGAACTGTGTGAAGCTCGTCCTTCCTTCCCAGACGCGGATCATGGCCGGAAGGATAGCCAGGGCCACCGCCCAAAAGCAGGACATCTACCTGTGCGGCAGCCTGATGGGGGGTGGACCCATCGTCCGCGCCCTGCGGCAGCACCTGGCCGCCGGGTTGGGTGTCTATGCAACCCCTTACGCCGCTAAAACGATCAGGGACGACATCCGTGAAGTGGAGGCGATGGGGGTGCAGATTGTCGAAAAGATGCCCCAAAAGGACTGTATCGGCCTCTACCTGCAGGACCTTGACCTGGACGGCCTGGGCCAGGCTCTCTCCCTGTTTGATGTGGCGATTCCCGAAACCGTTGCCGTCGCCGTGCAGGACCACGGCGAGGCCATCGGAAAGAGCAACAGGAAATTCCGGTTTGAGCACTGGGAAGCGTTCCTTGCCCGGGGGGGCCGCATTTCCGACCTGATCTACAGGGAGGTGCCGCCGTATCTGACGAGAATGCTGGCGGTGCAGGAAGCAGCCCCCGGGGCGTTGATGATGGATACGGGTGCCGCGGCCATCCGGGGCGCCCTGTTGGATCCTGTGGTTGGCGGCAAACAGGAAGAGGGGGTAATGGTCGTCAACGTGGGCAACCAGCATGTGCTCGCCGCCCTTGTGAAGGGAGAGCGCATCTGGGGCATTTTTGAGCACCACACCGGATTGATGACCCACGATAAGCTAAGGGATTACCTTTCCCGGTTTGCCAGAGGGGAAGTGACCAATGAAGAGGTTTACAACGACGGGGGGCACGGCTGTGCCCGCCTTGCCGATGCGCCTGGCCCCGATAGTTTTAACTTCATCGCCGTTACCGGCCCGCAGCGGAAAATGGCGGAAGGGCTGGGGTATTTTGCGGTTCCCTTTGGGGATATGATGCTGAGCGGCTGTTTCGGCCTGGTGGCCGCTGTCAAAGAGGTATTGCAGATGTAGCTGGGCTTGATCGCAAGTTGTATGGAGGGATGCAGTAGTGGACGAACAAAACACGAAAGTAGTTTGGGATATATTGATAGTAGGCAGCGGCCCTGCCGGGCTGGCCGCTGCCGTCAACGGCCGGATCCGGGAGAAGAGCGTGCTCGTGCTGGGCGCGGAGATCGGGTCCTCGCGGCTGAAGAAGGCGCCGGAGATCAACAACTACCCGGGTATACCGGGCATCTCAGGGGAGGAACTGCAGAACCGGTTCCTGGCTCACGCCCGCAAACTGGGAGCGGTTGTCGAGCAGGAGCGCATTGAGAGCATCTATCCGGGGAAGGAGTTGGTCTGTGTCACCCGGGGCAACCAGATGTGCAGGGCAAGGTCGGTGATCCTGGCAACCGGCAGCCAGCAGGCCCGGTTCCTTCCCGGCGAGAAGGAGTTGTTAGGGCGCGGCCTCGGCTACTGTGCCACCTGCGACGGCCCCCTTTACCGTGACAAAGAGGTTGCGGTCATCGGGGAGATACCGGAGGCCGAGGAGGACGTCAATTTCCTGGCGGAGATCTGCAAAAGGGTGCACTATTTCCCCTGGTACAAGGAAGTTGGCGAGGTTAACCCCACGGTTGAGGTCCATCATGAGAGACCGCAGGGTGTTCTCGGCCGGGAGCAGGTGACGGGACTGGCTCTGCCTGGGGGAGAACTCCCCGTGGCAGGGGTTTTTATCATCAGGGACGTGGCCCCGGCAGAGCGGCTCGTGGAAGGGCTGGAGATTGAAGAGGGTTCCATCGTCGTCAACCGGGAGATGGAGACGAACATCCCCGGCATCTTTGCCGCAGGAGACTGCACCGGAAAGCCCTACCAGGTAGGGAAGGCCGTTGGGGAGGGGCTGACCGCCGCCCTCAGCGCCGTCCGCTACCTGGACGGCAAGAAGAAGGACTGATGCCAGGACTTTGTCATAATCTTTGACTTTATCCGGTATCACTACCGGACCATAAGGGATGATCTTCCAGGCGTGACTGAATTCAAACCCGCCGGCTGGTTCCCATCAGAAGATGGAATGGCCGGCATTTGTTTTTGTTCTTAAATTATGGTCTCCGGAATAGGCCTGGCGTCGGCCTGTACTCGATTGACGCAAGGGAGCTGGAAACCTTGTAACAGATTACCTATACGGATTTCCGGGGATTCTACATGTTCAACAGGGTGTAGCCCGGAACCTACGTTGTGAAAGCCCCGGTATACCCCCACAGTCGATTTAAAAAAATGTCGAAAAGATGCTCATGATTTTTATTTTTTTCCAAAAGGGAACAACTGAGTTTCAGCGAATAGAACTTTAGTTTAGAAAAATATCGGGGGGCGCTGATATGGAGGATAAAAGGCCGCGGGTAATGAAGTGGTTTTTTGCCGTGCTGACGAATCCCGGGCTGGTATTCAAGGAGATGGTTGAGCAGCCTGCTTTTTTCAAACCGGCCCTGTGGGCCTGCGGGATTAATGTGCTGTTGACCCTCGTGCTGCTGCCCAAGATCCGGGAATTCACCTTATGGACCCTGAAAAGCGGAGTGGTTCAGCTCCCGCCTGAGCAGTTGGCGGCGAGCCAGAATATAGCAGTTATCGCCGCCATGGCGGTAAGCGTCCTGGCCGCGCTGGCAGGGCCATGGCTTCTCTGGCTGGTCATTGCGGGTCTCCTGAAAATCTACGACCTGTTCGGCGCCAAAGGGACGAAATTCGGCACCCTCTTCGCGGTGGCCGTTTACGGTTATCTTCCTGTTCTTATCGGCAAGATCTTACATACTGCTGTTGTTGCAGGAGCCCCCGCCGAAAATTTTGGGAAGATCAGCTTGAGCCTGGCCGCCTTTCTTCCGTATCAGAAAAGCTTTATCTATTTCTTCCTTACCGGTTGCAACCCCTTTGTCTGGTGGAGCCTTGCGCTGTGGGGCATCGGGGGCGCGGCGGCCATGAGGAGCAGGAGTTCCGGCGGGGTGTTCGGGCTGCTCTTCGGCTCCTGGTTTGCATATGCGGTGGTGATGGCCCTGTATGCTCTGGCAAAAGTGCCCGCCGGTATCGGTTTTTAACCAATTATCAGGGAAGGAGAACCTGCGTTGCCGAAAACCAAGTTGCTGCTTATGGGTTCCGGGGCGGTGCTGATTGTTGCCGTGGTGGTGGCGGCCGTTTTTAGGGGTTACGGCGCCTCGGCGGTAGAGGTAAGGGCCGGGGTGGCCGAGAGGCGGGTGTACGAGGACAAGGTTCTGGCCACAGGGAAAGTGGAGACGGTAAACCCCGCAGATGTGGTTGCTCCTTACGCCGCCCGACTCGTGAGCCTCAAGGTGAAAGAGGGGGACCGGGTGGCGGCCGGGCAGTCGCTGGGCGAGCTGGATCTGGCCGATAGCGAGCAAAGCCTGCGGGAGGCCGAAGCGGCTTACAACACCGCCCGCGCCGAACTGGATCAGGCATATGATGAGGCGAAGCCGGAGAGGCTGGCGGAGGCGGAGAGCGCCCTCCAGGCGAGCCGGGCCGCGGCCGAGGCCGCCCGCAAGAAACTGGAGCGCTACAAGTATTTGCTGGACCAGGGGGCAGTGTCCGCGGCGGAGTACGAAGAGGTGGAGGCCGCATACTCCAGGGCGCAGGCAGAGGAAGAAGGTGCTGCCGCCCGACTCCAGGCTCTCCGGGAGGGGAATACCGATCGCATCAAAATTCAGCAGGCCCGGCTGAAACAGGCGCAGGTCGCTCTGGACAATGCCCGTCGCATGGTGGATAAGGGCAGGCTCCCCGCTCCCATTGACGGAGTCGTGCTGCAAATAAGTGCTGAAGTGGGAAGCTATCTGCAACCGGGGGCGCCGATTCTGACCATCGGTAACCCGGATGCCCTGGAGGTGGTGGCCGAGGTCAGCGAGCAGGACATCGGCGGCATTGCCCCGGGGCAGGACGTGGATCTGAACTGGGCAGGCGCACCGGGTAAAACCTTTAAGGGAAAAGTCTCCCGGGTTTCCCCGGCGGTGGTGAGGAGCGGCGCCCGGGAATCGGAAAATGTGGTAAAGGTTTATATCGAAATCATTCAAGGCCGGCAGGAACTCAAACCGGGGGCGACGGTGGATGCGGTCATCTATCGGGTCAAGCCGCACCAGACCGTTCTTGTTCCCAATGAGGCTGTTGTCGGTAAAGGCCCCAACAGGACGGTATTTGTCATAGAAGACGGACGCGCCCGCAGGCGGGCGGTTACGGTGGGATACAGCAACGAACTCTACACGGAGATCCGTTCCGGCATCGAGCCCGGAAAGCGGGTGATCCTGAACCCCAAAGGGCTAAAGGACGGGCAGCCGGTGCGGGAGACCGGCGGTGTAAAAAAGTGATCAGGGTCGTCGACCTGAAGAAGATCTACGGCAGCGGGGCGGCAGCCGTAACTGCCCTGGCCGGCGTGACGCTGGAAATCAAGACCGGGGAGTTTGTGGCAGTGATGGGGCCCTCCGGTTCCGGAAAGTCCACCTTCCTGAGCCTGCTGGGCTGTCTGGAGCGTCCCAGCGGGGGAGCGTACTATCTGGACGGGAGGGATGTCGGTTCTTTCGACGAGGAGGAGTTGGCGGAACTGCGCAACCGGAAATTCGGCTTCGTGTTTCAGAGCTTCAATCTGCTGCCCCGCTACGACATCCTGCGCAACGTGGAACTGCCCATGATCTACGCGGGGCTGCCGCGCCGCGAGCGCCGGGAACGGGCGGCGGAACTTCTGGAAATGGTGGGATTGAAGCACCGCCTCAAGCATAAACCGCCGGAGCTTTCCGGGGGGGAGCAGCAGCGGGTGGCGATCGCCCGGGCTCTGGCCAACGATCCCCAGGTGATCTTTGCCGACGAACCCACGGGTAACCTGGACACCCGTTCCAGCCACGAGATCATGGGAATTTTTAAGGAAATGCACAGGTCGGGAAGGACGATTGTTCTGGTTACCCACGAACCGGACATCGCCAGATATGCCGGTCGCATCCTGTACTTCAGGGACGGATCGTTGATCAGGGAGGAGGCGGTAGAAGATGAGGTTCACTGACCTTGCCCAGGTGGTCGGCGAAAACCTGCTTGCCCACCGGCTGCGGGCGGCCCTGACCATTATAGGGATAACCATCGGGATTGCCGCGGTGATCGCAGTAGTGGCTATTGGGCAGGGAGGGCAGGCGGTTATCATTTCCCAGCTCGAATCCCTGGGAAGCAGCCGCTATTTTGAAGTTACGGTGGACGTTATGCGTGGTGAGGCTCCTACCGCCGACACCTTCCGGCTGCAGGACGCAACCCTGATCGAGGAACTCTCGCCTGCAGTGGAAAAAATGGCTCCTCTGTCTTACGCCAGCATGATCGATGTCCGGCGGCCGCATTCCGGGGGGAAGCCGCTCCTGTCCCAACTCTACGGGACGACGCCGGACCTGATCTATGCCCTTAACATGAAGGTGGAAAAAGGGCGGTTCCTCTCGAATATCGATGTGGACGCCCATGCCCGGGTGGCGGTGCTTGACGCAGAGCTGGCGAAGGAGCTTTTTCCGGACACGGACCCCCTCGGGAAGCAGATCTTTATCCAGGACGTACCAGCCACGGTAATCGGAGTCATGCAGAAACCACCATCCTCCATCTTGAGCATGATGAACCTGAAAACGGTTTATCTACCGATTACCTTCGCCCAGGAGATCCTCAATTCCAAGGTGATCTTTCAGTTGTGCGGGGTGGCGGTTTCGAAAGAGGCATTGCCCCAGGCCATCGAAGACAGCCTGAAAATTATCAGGAAAAGGCACCCGGGTGCCGGTGTGCATTACGTCGGGAATTCCATGGAAGAACAGCTTTCTATAGTCGGCAAGGTGACGTCGGTGATGACCCTGATCATCGGAGCCATAGCGGGTATTGCCCTGCTGGTGGGCGGTGTCGGGGTGATGAATATCATGCTGGTGGCGGTAACGGAACGCACCCGGGAGATCGGCCTCCTGATGGCCCTCGGCGCCCGCAGGAAGGACATCATGCAGCAGTTTCTGTTTGAGGCCGTTGCCCTGTGCTTAATAGGAGGAGCCCTGGGAGTTCTTATTGGAGCTGGCGGCGCCGTCGCTGTCGCCCTCCTGGCCCACTGGCCGCCGCTGATCTCCTTCTGGACGATACTGCTGGCCTTCGGTTTTTCCGCCTGCGTGGGGCTCTTCTTCGGCCTTTACCCGGCAAGCCGCGCCGCGGCCCTGAGCCCGGCGGAGGCCCTGCGCCAGCTTTAGATTAAGCGGCAGGCCCTGCTGCGGCGGGAATAATCGAAACAATGAGTAAATTAAGATGAAATAGGGGCAAAGGCGTCTCCGGAGGCGCCTTACAGGGAAACAGGTCCTGGTGACGGCTTCATCATAACAGCGTTCCTAACCCGGAAGGTTAGGCAACTGGAAAAGAGGGCGATTGATGGCCGAAGCAATGAGCTATATTAAGCTGGCCGAGACGGTATCGCAAGCGGTCGTAAGGTCAGAGCCTTGCCTTGCTAATCTATGCCTGTACCTGCGCTACCCGGAGTTGTCGCAGAGCTTGTTCCCCACAGGAGAACACGCTGGGCTCGAAGCGCGACCCTTCTATGAACCGCAGCCTGTAGATTTACTCCGGGAAAGGCGGCTCTTTTGTGGGCAGTCGAACTGCCGGGATTGAAAAGGCGGCATGGCCATGAAGGTTGCTACCCGGCAGGCGGCGAGGGCTCCTCTTGAACTGACTCCGTCTCCCACCCTGTGCCGATTGCTTTAACGTCAACACATTTGGCAACAAAAAGCTCGGCCAGGTGTGGGTCGAACTGTCGACCTGCTTCTTTTTTGACTATCTCTATGGCTTCCTGGAACCTCCTGGCCCGGCGGTAGGGGCGGTTGGTGATCATGGCATCAAAACTGTCGGCAAGGGCAATAATGCGGGCGCCCAAAGGGATTTCCTCGCCGGCCAGGCCGTCGGGGTAGCCTTGCCCGTCGTAGCGCTCGTGGTGGTGCCGGATCAGGGGCACTATCTCTTCTAAGGATTTGATCTGCCGCACGATGTCGGCGCCGGTAACCGGATGGCGCTGGCACACCTTCTTCTCCGCGTCGCTCAGCGGCCCGGGTTTGTTCAGGATTTCTTCCGGGATATCCACTTTCCCAAGATCGTGGAGGAAGGCGGCCAATCTGATTTTTTTTACCTCCTCCTGCGCCAGTCCCGCCGCCTGAGCCAATGCGGTGGCGTAATGGGCCACCATTTCGGAGTGGCCGTAGGTATAGCGGTCCTTGTTGTTGACCATGGCCAGGAGACCGCCGATGTTGTACAACAAGTCCCGTTCGCCCGGCCAGTCCGACTCAAGTCCCTTGAAGGCTGAAAACCAGACTTCCACCCTCTTTTTGATGTTGCGCTTGGCGTTGTACATCGCTTCGTCGGCATGCCTGATCAGTTCGGCAGCGCTGGCTGCATCATCTGGAAAACAGGCCACCCCGGCGGAGACAGTGATCCTGCCGCCGGGCATCAACTCTTGATAGGGAAAGGGGTATTCCGCGATCGCCCGGCGCAGACGCTCTCCCACTTCCACCGCTACTGCCTGGTCCGCGCCGGGCAGGATTACGGCAAACTCGTCCCCGCCGTAGCGCCCTACGATATCCACCTGGCGCACATGTTTTTCCAGCAGGCGGGCCAGTTTTTTGAGCAGTTCGTCACCCGCGGGGTGGCCGAAGAGGTCGTTGTAGTCTTTGAAGTTGTCCGCGTCCATCATTAAGAAGGCTACCCGGCCGCCCTGTTCGAGTGCCCGCGCAACTTCGCGTTCCAGTGCCTGTTTCAGGTAAGATTGGTTGTAAAGCATGGTCATGCTGTCCCGCACGGCCAGGCTCTTCAGTTTTTCTTCTAACGCCTTTTGCTCGGTGATGTCCCTGATTATCAGCATGACGCCGTGCGGCCTCCCGCCCTCATCGCGCAACTGCAGGCAGTCGGTGAGCAGGCTATACTGCCGGCCGTCGGTTGTGACGTAGCTTTTCTCTACACTGCAGGCGTCCTCACCGGCAGCCAGAACTGCAGCCACCGGGTAGCTGAAGGCCACCTCTCCCGGCTGTTGCCGGCCGGTAAAGACGGCCTCAAAAGGAAGCCCTCGCACTGCTTCGCGCCTGCAACCGAAGATCTCTTCGGCCACCCGGTTGACAAGGTAGATGCGGCCGTTGCGGCGCACCACGATCACGGCGTTTCTGGAGTTCAAAAGGATAAGCCGGTCGACTGCTTGAGTACGTAGTCGTGCAGTCGGCCTGCCACGACCACTTTGTCCACCGTGACGGACATCAGGTTTAGATTTACCAATACTTTGGCGGCCTGCAACAGCATAAAGCCCACCAGCAGGATAAAAATCAGAATCAAGCCGGCAATTAGAGCCTTGTTAACGATGCGCGAGCTCATGCTCACCACCTCCGGCGAACCTGCCGCAGGCATAAAACAGGCTTTTCACCCACAAAACAATCCTGCCATTATGTACCGCAGGCAGGAATGTCGAGAGCCTTTTGCCGGTAAGGATAATCTTGGAGAACAGGGAACGTTACCCCCTCCGATAACCCATTCATTTTTTTACTACCTCCCGTTTCCCGGAATCATAAAGGAAGTATTCGTTGTTTCTGGGATGTATTCGTTGTGCACGTGATAATTCCTTCCTGAAATGGATTGGAAATTTGGTTCATAGCTAATTTATTATGCGTATTATGCGGTGGGCAGCTTGAATTGGTGGCGATTGGTTCGGCCGGCCCTCCTGGGCGGAATAATCGAGACAATGATTAAATAAGATGAAATAGAGGCAGAGGCGTCTCCGCAGGCGCCTTTGTGTTTTCAAAGAGCGTTTTTTAATTTGTGGTAGGGGAGGGATAGGTTTGACAAAAGGAAAGGTTAAAATGGTTTTTCCGGGAGGAAATACCTGCCTTGGATTCTACTCCTTCTACGATAACATTATTGAACCGGATGCCAAAAGAATTTTCGTGATCAAGGGGGGACCGGGTACTGGCAAGTCTACTTTCATGCGACGGATTGGAGAGGACCTGCGGGACCGCGGTTATGATATTGAGCTTCACTGCTGCTCCTCCGATAATGACTCACTGGATGCCGTCGTGGCTCCCGCCCTGGGTGTTGCCCTGATCGATGGAACCGCGCCGCACAGGGTCGTGTCTGCCCAAGAAACAGCGGACAAGCCTTCGAAGTAGTGGTTTTTAAATAAGGTTTGTGGGACTTCCTAATTACCGGCATCTTTCACCCAACGGCTGGAAGATGCCGATTGTTATATTCTTCAAGTGTAAGAGCCTTAAACTCTATGAACTCGAAGTCCTTGCGCCTTTCCTCAAAGGTATCTTCCACGCGCTGACAGATAAAAAACCGTCCTTAGTCTCCTTCACAGCTTCCCAAAGAATTGGCGGCTTAAACCCCTAATTTTGGACATCAAGCACAAACTGGTAGAGCTTTCATAGAAATTCTTTTTGCCTCTTCGTAATACTCTGCCGGGGTGAGGTGGTCGTGAAGCTTGATAAGCGTGACCCTGAAAAGATGTGGATGTTCGGCAGGATAAGAGAGTAGGAAGGCGCTCATTCCGGCCTGCGCCGCCGAAAATAGTCATCGCTATAATTGTCTATAGCCTGATTGTCCGGGCTTTTTTATATGAAAGGCCTGGTGTTTTATGTAGGAAAGGAAGGAAAAATGAGGGAGAATGTCAAATTGTTAACATTGGAGGCTGGTGGTTAGAGGAGCGAACTGCACTAATGGTGGGGGGTGAAAAGGCGAGGTCGATTGCCAGAAATTTATGATAAAGGGGATGAATGAATTGTGCGGTTGAGGGTTAATTTGCTCCCGGCAAACGGTGAAGAGAGGATCGCTATACCCTGTGATTTCAGGCGTTACTTTATCTCTCTGCTGAAGCAAGTGCTTGACGGGACAGAGGTGGCGGAGCGGTTCAGTGTAGAGCAGCCAGGTTTCAGCCCATATGTTTTTTCGGTGAGCTTCAAGCGCCTTGTCGATTGGGACAAAGAGGAGCAGAGGTTCACGGTCCTTCCACCCGTGCTAATGGAGATCTCTACAGGGATCCCTTCCGTGATGACAGCTATTGCCAACGGCGTCTTGAGGCTTTACGGAAAACCTGTGGTTTTGGGGCTGGAGGTAGATGCCTTTTCTGTGCCTCCTTTGACCCGTTTGACGGACGAGATGGCGGTGTTCAAGATCAAGGGCCATGCGGTGTTGAGGGGGAAAGAGGGATACCTTGACCCTTCGGCGTCTACTCCTGCGGAGATCGAGGAGGCGATCAACACACACCTGTTTAAACGGCTGGAATTCTTAAGCTCAATTTATGTCCCTCCTGGTGCGGTTTCTCCTGTAGCTGTTGTTCCGGAGTTGTCCTCGTACCGGAAAGGGGTTTGCGCCCATTATGGGGGGATGATTACAACTGTTCAGGGGAGGATGACCTTGCAAGGGTCTCCTGCTTCTCTCCAGTTCCTCTATGATTTTGGGATTGGGGTGAGAACAGGGCAGGGGTTTGGAATGCTGGAACGGCTGTAAACGTTGGGAAAGGGCAAAAGGGGGTGAACTGCGGTTTGGATGATCTGGAAATTTATCCGGCGGACTGGTACTTCAACGCCTGCGTCCAGGGTTTCCTCGAGGTGCTGGAGTGGGGCCTGGGGAAGGAGACGATCGAGTCTTTTCTGAGGGATGACGGCTCAGCGGTGATCCCGGGAGACCTCGCTGAGGCGGTTTTCAGCAGCGCTGAGAGACCCCTGCCGCCGGGCTACCCCAGCAGGGATGAACCCGCGGATGGTATTAAACGGATTGTTTCCTGGTGGGCAGGGAAGACCTTTTCCCTTCAGCCTGAGACCAGTGTTGAGGAGCAGCTTGGGGATTATCCGCAAGAACTCCTGGCTGATCTGCTTGAGGTGTACGTGGGTGGTAAAGGAGAAGGCAAACTGGCTGAGGAGTTCATCAAGAGCACTGGGATAGCGAAGAAGGTGGCTGCCAGCCTGGTAAAGGCGCTTCTTGCCTCTGCTGCGAGGGGAGAACTTCCGGGAGTTTCTCCGGATCTGGCTGCAAAGGTAAGGCTGACGGTTGCTGCCAGGAAGAGGCTGAGGAAGGGCGGTGATTATGAGAATCTTGCGACTTCAGACAGCTACGAGACTTTGAAAGGCGTGTTAGAAAAGTGGTTTGCTCTGGAAGAGGAGGGCGGGGATCTGACGTGTGCTTTCTGCGGGAAGAGATTTTCCCTCGACCCCGGCGATCAACACCCCAGGGTTTACGAGTTTTATTTCCTGCGGACGGTCTCAAGCGACTTGGGCTCTTCACCTAACAAACTCCCGAACTTTTTCTGGAACGGGGAGCCCTCTCTCCCGATGTGCAGGCTGTGCAGGTCGTACCTGCTTTGCTCCCACATCGTCCGCAGTTACGGCTTCTTTCTGAATACGGGGTCTTTTAAGGCCAACTGGTACCTCAACCGCCTGCTCAGGGCGGAGTCTTCGTCAAGTTTGACCGGAAGCCACGGCTTTTACAACCTCCTGGATGCTTTGGCGGCGAGCTCGAGGCTCAGGAAGCTGCTCGGTGGTTGGACGCTGACGGGGCTGGAGGTGATGAGCCTGAGGAAGGGTAAAGTCGAATATCATTTCATCTCTGCAACAGTTGCCAGGTGGCTTCTGAACACGAGGACCTCTGCGCTTCTCCGCAGCTTTTCGTCAAGGGAGGAAGTTGAGGAAAGGATCTGGGGACTGCTGCTTGCGGAGAGGATCGAAGATTTTCTCGATATCGCTTACACTTCTCTCTACTCCTTGATGGGGGGGAGGCAGGGGGTGGAGGTAGGAGTGCTCGCCGACAGCGGAAAGGTAGTCGATCTGCTGAAGCTTTATGCTGAGATAAAACGACAGGGTGGTGAGAGTGTGAGATACCTGAATATGGATAGGCTCCGCGAGGAGGGGAGAAGAGGGCCGCTCAACACTGAGGAAAATTCCAAGAAAAACCTGGTCTTTCGCATCCTTGAGCTCGCCAGGCTCGGACGCAGGGACGATGTCTACCACATCCTTCTCAGGACTTACGTCGCCAACGGCCAGATCTTCCCTGAGGAGTTGAGCAGGGTCTTTGAAGTGAAGGATGATTCGCTTTTCAGGACAGGGGTATTTGCCTACATTGCAGGAGTGACTGCCGGCGGTGCCTCTGACCAGTCAGGAGAATAATGAAGGGAGAGGGATGAGAGAGAATGTTGGTGAACAGGGATAAATTTAAGGCAGCGGGCGTAACCGCAACCGTTGTTTTTGAAAGTTCCGCTGTAAACCGTGATGAGAAGATCGCCGAGAGCATTCAGTCGATCAAGAAGCTGGCGCGCCGTGACGGCACTTATTCCTTTATGAGCCGCGCCTTTATCCGCCACCACCTGTTTGTGGCGCTGCACGGCCTTTATGGATGGCAGCCGGCACCGGTGGTTAAGGACAACACCGTCTTGCAGTTTGGTTTTCCGGATGCGAATATCGTCAACTTTCCTGAGCTCGATTTGTTCGGCTTCATGCGGACAAACCCCTTCACGGTCACCCGGAAGGCCCCGCTTGGGATCACGAAGGCGATCTCTCTGGAGCCCTGGCAGGGCGATATGGCCTTTTACGCCAACCACGATCTGGTGGCAAGGGCAGTGAAGTGCGGTACAAAGGCCAACCCCAACCCCTTTTCCAAGGAAGAGCACTACTCTCTCTACAGGCTCACCTTTACCCTTGATCTCAGCCGTTTCGGTCAGCAGGAGGTAGCTGCGGAAGTCACTGAGCCGAAGATCAGGGATTGGCTGAGCGGCCTGGCAAAGGCTTCTGCGGATGATGTCCGGGAAAGGGTCAAAAGGCTGGATGTAGAGGATGGATGGGAGTGGTATGCCATTCCATCGAGCCAGGGTGACGGTTCCTCTGCCTCGAGCGCAGAAAGCAGGGTGGACAGCACTCCTGGCTATGTCGGTGTAAAGAGTTCGAAGGATGAGGGAGGCTGGCTGCTGTTTGTCGTCGCTGATGATGAGTACAGGAAGAGACTGAAGCAGGTCCTCACCGTGATAGCTGACGGCTTTTCCCTCCATTCGAGCACGGAGAGCTATGGCACGAACCCTCTCTTTTGCGTGATGGCTGCTCTCAAGGCGCCGGTTCCGCTCTTCCACTCTGCGATCAGCTTTTCAGACGGCAAGATCAGTGCAGATTTGCTCACAGAAACACGGAAGAACAGCCACATCATCAGGGCCTGGTACAAGTCGCTGCTGCCGCTGTCAGAGGAGCTAAAAGAAGATGATTTCATCAGAGGGATCGATGCCGGCAGGATTGTAGATTTTGTTTACCCGGCTGAAGAGGGTACCGGTGCTGGAGAGGCTGGTGCCTGATGGGAGCGTTTACAGCGCTTAGGATAAGGGTGACGGCTCCCAGCGCTCACTTTCGCGTGCCCCAGACGAGCAACCCGCGCCATACGTACCTGGTGCCGCCTTATTCGACCGTGATTGGCTTTCTGGCGAATATCCTCGGAAGCCGGGAGAAGATCGAGCGGATGCTCGCTGCGCCTTTCGGCCTCGGCGTTCTCTGCCGGGCAGGAACGGTCACTCAGGAATACACCTGGCTGCGAAACCTGAGCAGCAGCAGCCACGAGGAGCGCTTCGGCGCGTTCGGGAACAGAGTGTACCAGGATGCGCCGGAGCACCCGGGAGGGCAGCAGCCGGTGACATTTTTTGTGCTCAACGATGTGGAGGTTTTGATTTATCTCGCCCACCCTGATCGCGAAGTTAACGCCAGACTTAAAGAAAATGCTTTTTGCCCTGAGCGCTGGATCTCCCACCTCCATTTGGGAAGGTCGGAGGACTGGGCTGTTCTGGAAGAGATCGCTGATGCAGAGATCAGGCCCGGTTCCCGGCCTGGCGACTACAGGAATGCGTCCGCCTACAGGCAGTGGATGCCCGATCCGGGCAAAAGGGCTGGCGTTTTCGTTTACAGGCCTCAGGAGAGGGGATCCGATGATTACGATGAGGTTTACAGGCGGGTGACCGGGAGCGCGAATCTCATCGCTTCGGTTTACCCCCGAAGAGATGATGGGGGTTGCCGGAACTTCGAGTACATCCCGGTGCGGCTTTTTGATGGGAACATCCCCTGGCTGGCGCCGGGGAGATACCCCAGGCTTTATTTCGACACGGAAAAAGGGCTTCCAGTATTTTTTGCCAGGATAGACGCCTCACGCCTCAGAGAGGAGGGAGAAGATGGAGGTTCTGGCCAAGAGCAGCGGCTCCACTCTTGCTGAGCACACGGAGAAGGTCTTGGAGTGCATCAGGGCTCTGGAAGCCTCCGGTGTTTGTGGTGGTGTGCCAGACGCCTGGTGGCAGGCCCTGCGCTATGCCGGGCTGCTCCACGACCTGGGCAAGCTCGACCCCGTTTTTCAGACGCGGCTGCGGGGAGGAGGGCGGAGCGGACGGAAGGAAATTCTCCCAGACGAGAAGAAGTGCAGGAAGTGCCTGGCTGAATCCCCGCTTCCCCACAGCCTGTTTGCCCTGTTTTTCATCGGCGCCGGATTTCTCCCTTTGGGAGACGACCTGAAGGATGCCGTTCTCTCTGCGGTGGCGTTTCACCACTGGAGAGAGAACTTTCCTGACTACCTTTTGGGCGCATTGAGCGAGTGTCTCAAAGAGCGGGCGAAGATGTTGGCCGAATGCCGGGGCTGTTACGAAGGTATGCTCATGGAGCTGAAAGAGGGGCTTAGACAGTTGGCCGAGGAGCACGGCTTGAGCCTCGAAGCTGTCGGTTTCAACGAGGATGTCGTGGAATACCTGATGTATAACGACCTCGGGGCATCAGGCCTCATCACACCCCCCTACAGCATGATCTTCCTCTCTGAGAGGATGAAGGCCACTGATTCTGATGAGGAGATGCGGATTTTTGTTGCCGGAAATCTGATGAGAGCCGATCACTTTGCCTCTTACATGGATCAGAACCAGTTTGTTCAGGCATCCCAGATCGAGATGGGGGAAGTGGCATCATATGAAGAGCTCAAGGCTGCGCTGGAGAAGAGGTTCAACCGGCTCTGGCAGGCTCACCTGTTGGGAAAAATGCCTGATATCAGAGGCAGGAGCGTTGTCGTGATCGCTCCTACCGGCGTGGGAAAAACTGAGTTTGCCAGCCTCTGGGGAGGAGGCAGGAAGCTCTTCTTCGTGCTTCCCCTGCGTGTTGCAGCCAACTCCATGTATGAGCGCATCAGCAGTCTGCTCGGCAGCATCAGAAGAGAGTGGGGAAAGAACGCAGCCCTGCTCCACGGCGATGCAGCTTTGGCGCTCCGCAGGCTCAAGAGGCTGGAAGAAGGCGAGAAAGAGCCGCCGGAGGAGCGACCGCTTCTAGGCGAGGACGAGATCGAAGGGGAGAGCAGACAGGCGGTGGAGTTGGCGCGGCACCTCGGCCACCCGTATATAGTCTGCACTGCTGACCAGATAGTCCCTGCAGCGCTCCGCTATCCCGGCTTCGAGCGCATTTACGCCGCACTGATGGGGGCGTGCGTGGCGATCGATGAGGTCCAGGCGTATGACCCCCGGGCAGCCGCCATCGTCACCCACCTCGTCCAGCAGGTCACGGAAATAGGCGGGAGCGTTCTCCTGATGACGGCTACTCTGCCTGGCTTTGTGAGAACCCAGCTGGAAAAGCGGACAGGGGTCGAAACGCTCAATCTGCTGGAAGAGGTGGAAGAATTGAGGCCTCTGGCGGCCTCGAGCAGGCACAGCGTGAAGCTGGAGAAGTGGGATGGCGACTCTTTCCGGCTTGCGGAGCAGCTGATCGGGGAAGCCCGTAAGGGGAAGAAGGTTTTGGTTGTGATGAATACGGTAAAGGCGGCCAGAGAGGTCTACGAAGGGCTGCTCAAGAAGTTGGAGGAGACGAAGGCAGAGGTCGAGCCTGTCCTGCTGCATTCCCGCTTTACGATGGAGCACCGGCGGAAGAAGGAAGACAGCGTGTTTAGACTGATGCCGAACATCGGAGATCGTCCTCCAGGCGGATGCGTCGTGGTGGCCACTCAGATAGTGGAGGCCTCGCTCGACCTCGACGCAGACATCCTCTTCACAGAAGCAGCTCCAGTTGACAGCTTGGTCCAGAGGATGGGACGGGTCTACAGGCGCTATGCCCTGAAGGAGGGGAGATGGGCTCCCGGGGAAGAGGCCAATGTGGTTATCCTGGTACAGTCCCCCGCTGAGGGGGGCGGGAATGGCGTGCTTTTGGGTTCAGGCGTGGGGAAAGTGACTTCTCCCGAGAGCAGGCACGTCTATGACTTTGAGTTTACCCTGCTGTCACTGGCCGTCTTAGCGGTGATGATGGAGATGCAGTCTGAAGGCTCTATTTCGGCGGCTGATCAGGAGGTAGAGATAGAGAACCGTGTGTGGCAGTTGGTTGCTGATCTGAAGCAGGAAGGTCAAAAGAAGAAGAAAAAAACGACGGCCAGGGATCTTGCCGGCCGCCTGGTTGAAAGGCTGGCGGATGCAGGTGTTTCAACTCTTGCCCTGACGGAGCGCCAGAAACAGATCTGGGTAGATGTCACCTATAAGCTGCTGGAGAAAAACCCCACAGGGATCGGCTCATATGTGAGGATCTACGAGGAGACCCTGGATATCCTGGATCACGGTTACTGCTCTGACAGGAGGAGCGATGCCCAACGCCTCTTCAGGCAGATGTGCGACTGCAGCATCGTACCATCCTGCCTGGAAGAAGAGTTCTATGACGCCGTGGCCAGATGCATAGCTGAAAGAGGCAGCAGGCTCTCTTATGACGATATTGCAGAAGGAGCCGTAAGCAGGTTTGTTGTCAGTGCCCCCTGGTACCTGGTGAAGGATGTGATGAGGGAAATAGAGGTTGGTGATGTGCTCTCGAGGGTTGATGGCCTGGACTCTGATCTCCTGGAGCGCCGGCGCTCTCAGCTGGAGAGGTGGCTTTCAGGTATTAACCTGGCCGACCTTGATTACGACAGTGAGAGAGGGTTGCTGGGAAAGGAGAATGAGTGAATGGAGCTGGGAACAGAGGAGATTGGCATCACCGGGGTGCTGGTCTCATACTACTTCATCTGCCAGCGGAAGCTGTGGCTGCATGCCAAGGGGCTTGATTTTGAAAACGTTACAGGAAATGCCAACGTCATTAAAGGGAAAATCCTTCATGAGACGAGGTTTCCCCGCGAGCACGAGCGTGAGAGACAGATAGACAGCATCAAGATCGATTTTCTGAAGTATGGGGATGAGGTTGTCGTTCACGAGATGAAGAAGAGCCGGAAGTTCGAAGATGCCCATCTCTGGCAGCTGAAGTATTACATCTTCGTTTTGAAACAAAAGGGTGTTAACTGCCGGAGGGGGATCCTTCACTATCCGGCCAGCATGAGAAAGGTCGAGGTGGAGATGACTGCTGAGGATGAAGAAGCGATCGAAAGGGCGGTAAGCGAGATCAGGGAGATATTAAACCGGCAGATCCCGCCTCTTGCGAAAAAGAGAAAATTCTGCCTGCAGTGTGCTTATTGGGACTTTTGCGCCGTCTAAGTGGAGGGTCTATATGAGCCGCACATATTACCTTTTTTCCTCGGGCTGCCTTCGCCGCAAGGATAACACTCTGGCTTTTGAGACTGCGGATTCCCGCAGGTATCTCCCGGTTGAGGACATCGACCACATCTACTGCTTTGGTGAGCTCGATCTCAACAGCAAGCTGCTGGATTTCCTGGGGCAGCACGGGATTAGCATCCATTTCTTTGATTACTATGGGAATTATACCGGGACTTTTTTGCCGCGGGAGGGGATCAATTCAGGTGTTCTCCTGGTGAGGCAGGTAGAGCACTATCTGGACGCGGAGAAAAGGATCGTTTTGGCGCGCAGCTTTATCGAGGGGGCGATGCACAACATCAGGCGCAATCTGGAGAAGCGCGGTGAGGATGAGGCGTGTCAGAGGCTGGACGAGTACCGGGAGGCGGCAAAAGAAGCCGGGGAGATCAGCGACCTGATGAGCGTCGAGGCTCATGTCCGCAAGCTTTATTATTCCAAATGGGAAGAGATCACCGGGTGGGAGTTTGGAGAGCGTTCAAAGAGGCCTCCTGCCAACGCCCTGAATGCCTTGATCTCTTTTGGTAATTCAATGCTCTATACCACGGTTCTCAAAGAGATCCGGCGCACAGCCCTGAGCCCCGTGATCAGCTACCTCCACGAGCCGTCAGAACGCAGATATTCGCTGGCATTAGACGTTTCAGAGATTTTCAAGCCGGTTCTTGTGGACAGGCTGATCTTTCGGCTGGTCAACCAGGGGTCCCTGAATGAAGGCCACTTTGATCAGAATTTAAATTGTTGTTATCTCACAGAAGGGGGGAGAAAGATCTTTGTCCAGGAATTCGAGCAATTGCTGGAAAACACCATCGTCCACCGCAAGCTCAGGCGAAAGGTGAAGTACAAGAGCCTGATCAGGCTTGACCTGTATAAGCTGATAAAGCACCTGTTGGGAGAAGACTCGTTTGTTCCCATGAAAGTCTGGTGGTGAAATGCACGTCATCCTGGTCTATGACATAAATACTGAAGATGCACAGGGACGCAAAAGATTGGTAAAAACCTTAAAGACCTGCCGGAAGTACCTGATCCATGTCCAGAAATCTGTTTTCGAGGGGGATCTCACAGAAGGGAAGATCGCTTTGTTAAAAAAGGAGCTCAATAGAGTGTTGGACATCGATCGCGATTTTGTGGTGATCTATACACTGGCTGAGGGGGTGAAAATTAACCGGCATATCATCACAAACACACCAGACCCGACTGACAATTTTCTCTGAAATGTTTATCTGAAATGGTTTCTGCACAGCCGGCGGTTTGACGCAAAATTGATAAAGATACCTGTTAAAAACGGGATAACCAGGCCGTTTCGTTTGCTGTTGGGATCGACCATAGAGGAATCTGAATATAACGGCATATTCACAAACTGATTCGCATTAATTGTTGGGATCGACCATAGAGGAATCTGAATTCGCCGTACTGTCGGCACCGCCTGAAACACATACATGTTGGGATCGACCATAGAGGAATCTGAATCTTTATTCACCTGTCCCGGTCGGTCTGAGTTCTGTTATGTTGGGATCGACCATAGAGGAATCTGAATAGACTGGGCATGCTTTTGGAAACAGGATTTGCACATTGTTGGGATCGACCATAGAGGAATCTGAATGGAGATCTAAGGGCTGATCTGGCGTGATTAAGTTATGTTGGGATCGACCATAGAGGAATCTGAATCAACCCGTACAAGACGGCTCCGGTGGCGTCGCACAGTTGGGATCGACCATAGAGGAATCTGAATTATAAGATTTGATTAAGATAAAAAGGGAGGTGAAAAGTTGGGATCGACCATAGAGGAATCTGAATGCAGGAATTTTATCAAGTTGAAGGTCTTTAGGGTTGAGTTGGGATCGACCATAGAGGAATCTGAATGGGTGAGCATTTCAAAAACCGGCAGGCCTCGGCGTGTGTTGGGATCGACCATAGAGGAATCTGAATCAACGAAAAGAGCAGAATGTGCTTCCTGCCGAAAAAGGTTGGGATCGACCATAGAGGAATCTGAATTGCTCTTGCCGTGTGCCGCAAAGTAGCTTTCAGGATCAGTTGGGATCGACCATAGAGGAATCTGAATTGCAAAACTCTCCTGGCGGTGTTTCTGAAATTGTGGAGTTGGGATCGACCATAGAGGAATCTGAATCAACCTCAACTGCTGCTCATCGGCCTTGCGCATAGCGTTGGGATCGACCATAGAGGAATCTGAATGCGTTCATGACCCTTGCAGCCACTTGCTGGTCTGTGGTTGGGATCGACCATAGAGGAATCTGAATGGCGCAGATCCGGCTTCTTCGCCTTCAGCATCCGGGCAAGTTGGGATCGACCATAGAGGAATCTGAATTAGTTTGCCGCCCTCTTCTACAAGCAGGCGTGGAGGTTGGGATCGACCATAGAGGAATCTGAATCTGTGAGCTTCTTCCCTGTGTATTGCGCCAGCCGTGTTGGGATCGAACATAGAGGAATCTGAATGTCTTCTGCCCACGGGTGTATCGGCGGATTCCCTAAAGAGTTGGGATCGACCATAGAGGAATCTGAATTTGCCGCGGCTGCCTCATCAAAAGTAGTGAATTTGGTTGGGATCGACCATAGAGGAATCTGAATAATGTCATAAATTTGTTCAATCGGATAGGCTTTAGCGTTGGGATCGACCATAGAGGAATCTGAATTTCGACGTTGTAGGATTTTACCTTATCCACATTTACGTTGGGATCGACCATAGAGGAATCTGAATTTGAAATCCCTTCACGCTTTGCAATCTCTCTTTGGAGTTGGGATCGACCATAGAGGAATCTGAATCTTCGTTTAACGGCCTCGCGTTCTTTTGCAACGTTGTTGGGATCGACCATAGAGGAATCTGAATGCTTTTAGCACATACCTCAAAAGCATTTTGAAGGACAGTTGGGATCGACCATAGAGGAATCTGAATTCTCCTACTCCTATTCGGGTAAAAGTAAGCTGTGCTCCCGTTGGGATCGACCATAGAGGAATCTGAATAGATTCATACTCAATAAATTTGAAACCCAGTTCCTGTTGGGATCGACCATAGAGGAATCTGAATGCGACCAACTCTATGTGCTCCGATGGCTTCGGGACAAGTTGGGATCGACCATAGAGGAATCTGAATTCGTGGCTTCAAGTTGCCCGACTTCACTTCTAAGCAGTTGGGATCGACCATAGAGGAATCTGAATTCGTTGCCTTCTCCGCCAGTTCCCGCAGTTCCTTGAGTTGGGATCGACCATAGAGGAATCTGAATCGATCCCCCGGTCCGCCTTTGTCCGGATCAGTCGCCCGAGTTGGGATCGACCATAGAGGAATCTGAATGCTAGCATATGGGTAAGGTCTGTCAGGTATCCATACGTTGGGATCGACCATAGAGGAATCTGAATAATCAAAGGTTCGGGAGTTGTTAGAGTCAAATTTTCAGTTGGGATCGACCATAGAGGAATCTGAATGGCGTCGCCGACAGTTCCCTCGCCAGGCTCGCTGTAATAGTTGGGATCGACCATAGAGGAATCTGAATTGATCTGCTCAAAGTCCGATCTCTCTTTTTCATCGGTTGGGATCGACCATAGAGGAATCTGAATCTCGATTGGCCCGAATACCGCCCTGCGCCCCCGGAAATCGTTGGGATCGACCATAGAGGAATCTGAATATATTAAAGCCGCTTTTATGAAGGCAATTCACGATAGGTTGGGATCGACCATAGAGGAATCTGAATCCCAAGATACTTGTCAGCCCGGCATCCCTTACAGGCAAAGTTGGGATCGACCATAGAGGAATCTGAATGCGTATAAGGGAAGAACGTCGGCGCGTTCTGGAACCGTTGGGATCGACCATAGAGGAATCTGAATTTTATACCCTTCTCCTCACCGGCACATCGCCAACTCTGGTTGGGATCGACCATAGAGGAATCTGAATAAGAAAAAATGTGTCACGAAAAGTAATAAACAAAATGTTGGGATCGACCATAGAGGAATCTGAATGAGCATTTTCATGGAACCGAACACGGAGACTCTGTGAGTTGGGATCGACCATAGAGGAATCTGAATATTCATCTCACCTGCACACCCGCTCCTGGAAGCTCTGTTGGGATCGACCATAGAGGAATCTGAATCCGCTGTTCCTGGCAATATCGGCATACCGCTGGGAGTTGGGATCGACCATAGAGGAATCTGAATATAGTTTTCGCCCCGGTAGATGGCATCATATAACTCTCGTTGGGATCGACCATAGAGGAATCTGAATTAAGCAGGCCCGCTCATAGGCCTCATAGTCCTTTGACTGGTTGGGATCGACCATAGAGGAATCTGAATCCTGATCTCGTATTTTTCTCTTCTGCTCTCGCTCTTGTTGGGATCGACCATAGAGGAATCTGAATGGACTGTTTCATTGTCACCGAACCTGGCCACATCCACGTTGGGATCGACCATAGAGGAATCTGAATGTAGGGGGTGATTTGATGTTGAAAAGAAAAAGAGTACAGGTTGGGATCGACCATAGAGGAATCTGAATTCTTTTAACATTTTTACTTCCCCCTTTTAGTTAGTTGTTGGGATCGACCATAGAGGAATCTGAATTAGCTAGTCCTCCTTATAATTAAATTTTATCACTTGTGTTGGGATCGACCATAGAGGAATCTGAATCAAACACCGGAGAAATCCGGGCCTGTTCAAGCTGCGGTTGGGATCGACCATAGAGGAATCTGAATTATTTTTTGATGTCGGATTGTATTGCTTTAGGTAGTTGTTGGGATCGACCATAGAGGAATCTGAATGGAATACATGAACCTATCCAATCGAGCAGTTGAGTTGTTGGGATCGACCATAGAGGAATCTGAATAGCCTGGTTTTCGTTCCTTCCAGCGTTTCCTTCGTAGTTGGGATCGACCATAGAGGAATCTGAATCTCTGGCGAACCTCTCTTAGCCACGCAAATCACTCCAATGTTGGGATCGACCATAGAGGAATCTGAATGGCGGTAAACTGTCAAAATATCAAAAACGGTTCCGGGAGTTGGGATCGACCATAGAGGAATCTGAATAGACTTGCCAGACACGGCTCCCTTTTTAATCCGAAGTTGGGATCGACCATAGAGGAATCTGAATTGCACATAAGCATCAATCACACTGAATTCCTGAGACTAGGTTGGGATCGACCATAGAGGAATCTGAATGGTATTATTTCCGTTACGAACTGGGTTTAAAAATACCCGTTGGGATCGACCATAGAGGAATCTGAATTAAAGCCGGCAGTGGTATTGATTATAGGCCGCGCAGTTGGGATCGACCATAGAGGAATCTGAATAATAAAGAAGGCCCGAACTCTTCTAAGAGATTCCGGTTGGGATCGACCATAGAGGAATCTGAATGGAAATCGTAAGCGGTGAACGAATTGCCGACCGGCCGTTGGGATCGACCATAGAGGAATCTGAATCTATGATTTCTCCTTTCCTTGCCCTCGACAAAAAGGTTGGGATCGACCATAGAGGAATCTGAATCATTTAGAGCATATAAAATGCTCTATTTTTTTCTCTTCAAGTTGGGATCGACCATAGAGGAATCTGAATTGCCTAAAAAATATCCTCGTATTTTGTTTAGAATTTCGTTGGGATCGACCATAGAGGAATCTGAATCTTTTGCGTCCGAGGGGCCATATCGCCTGATAATAAGTTGGGATCGACCATAGAGGAATCTGAATGTCGCCGTTTTTCGGTTCCTGTTGAAACCCTGCCTCGTTGGGATCGACCATAGAGGAATCTGAATTCCTCTAAATAAACCCCAAGTATTTATCTGTTTCCTGTTGGGATCGACCATAGAGGAATCTGAATCTTTTTGAGCCTGTAAGCTATTCCGCCCACGTTATTGTGTTGGGATCGACCATAGAGGAATCTGAATAAGGGAGGATGAGGACTAGAGAACTTCTCCTGCTCCCTGTTGGGATCGACCATAGAGGAATCTGAATCAGGCTGGTTTTTCTCCCTGATAAAGCAACAACTAGAAGTTGGGATCGACCATAGAGGAATCTGAATCCTACCGGGCCAAGCAAACAGGGCAGGCAATATTGTTGTTGGGATCGACCATAGAGGAATCTGAATATAAAAAGGGGGATTAAATTGCCTTTTAAACTGCTAAGTTGGGATCGACCATAGAGGAATCTGAATGGTAGTGTTAGAAGTGGTAAGGTTGATGCTTATGTAGTTGGGATCGACCATAGAGGAATCTGAATCTTGCCCGTTTCCGAAGTAAACATCGCACCATTTAAGCGTTGGGATCGACCATAGAGGAATCTGAATACTGATCATTTCCGGGAATGTCATCGCCCATAAGCTAGTTGGGATCGACCATAGAGGAATCTGAATCCCTTTGGCTATGACAAAAGCCCGAAAGGGATTCTTGTTGGGATCGACCATAGAGGAATCTGAATTCATCACAAAGCTGCCCGTGCCTTTCACAATATCGAGTTGGGATCGACCATAGAGGAATCTGAATTTCGGCACGTTTTGGACGCATACCGGGCAACCGATGAGTTGGGATCGACCATAGAGGAATCTGAATTATCCCCGCAACCCGCATTGTTATGCGGTTTTCCGGTCACGTTGGGATCGACCATAGAGGAATCTGAATCAGCACAATATCTGGCCCGAATTGCCGGTTTAAGTACCGTTGGGATCGACCATAGAGGAATCTGAATTTTCTTCGAAAGGGTGACAAAGTATATATAGCTGCGTTGGGATCGACCATAGAGGAATCTGAATGTTATAGTGGCCTTACAAATGGACTGCTTCAAGTAAGTTGGGATCGACCATAGAGGAATCTGAATCGTACCTGCTGGCCTTCGACGGCAATCTCAATTTACGTTGGGATCGACCATAGAGGAATCTGAATAAGGGAGGATGAGGACTAGAGAACTTCTCCTGCTCCCGTTGGGATCGACCATAGAGGAATCTGAATGTGGGAAGAGAACGAAAAAGAATATAAACGAAAGAAGTTGGGATCGACCATAGAGGAATCTGAATTCTTTAATCCATCCAAAAGTACCCGCTCCATCCTTGTGTTGGGATCGACCATAGAGGAATCTGAATTATTTGTATTCTATAAGTCCTAAACCTTTATTCTTACAGTTGGGATCGACCATAGAGGAATCTGAATGCCTTTTCCGTGGGTCTTCGATTTGCCATAGATGAAGTTGGGATCGACCATAGAGGAATCTGAATGTTTCTTTCTGAGCATCGCTTCAGTTACGCTCACCAGTTGGGATCGACCATAGAGGAATCTGAATACAATCTGGAAAGCGAGCTGATTCAGTTACAGAATGAGTTGGGATCGACCATAGAGGAATCTGAATAGGGGGTTGCCGATAGGAAACCTGACTAGTCAATTAGTTGGGATCGACCATAGAGGAATCTGAATCGGTGCAGAGCTGGTTGGGACATGCAAAACACGCGGTTGGGATCGACCATAGAGGAATCTGAATTACATTTATGTCGTTACTTCCTGTTAGTTGTCGCAGTAGTTGGGATCGACCATAGAGGAATCTGAATCTGCGTTCCTAAACTAGCAACTTTTGCTTGCGCTTCCCGTTGGGATCGACCATAGAGGAATCTGAATTTAACTGTTCCTCTCCCGCTGCCCTCTCGTTTCCCGTTGGGATCGACCATAGAGGAATCTGAATGAACGACGTTTTTTGTTCGACTACCTGTGAGTCTAGTTGGGATCGACCATAGAGGAATCTGAATAAAAAGAAATAAAAAGCAAAATAGCAAAGAGGATTTTGTTGGGATCGACCATAGAGGAATCTGAATGTGCTAGCATTTCTGAATCGTGCTTTTTTCCTGGCAGTTGGGATCGACCATAGAGGAATCTGAATGTGGTTGCAGAACTGCCGCGGAGGTGACTATCAGTGGGGTTGGGATCGACCATAGAGGAATCTGAATGGCGCGCATATTTGGCCTGAGAACGTCGATCACAGTCGGGTTGGGATCGACCATAGAGGAATCTGAATCATCAATGGCCTCTTTGTTTGCCTCCCGGGCAATTTCTGTTGGGATCGACCATAGAGGAATCTGAATACAAAGCCCCGTTAGAGTCACGAATCGTAAGAATAAGGTTGGGATCGACCATAGAGGAATCTGAATACTAAAATCATTCGTGGAAAAACCCACTTCGACAACGTTGGGATCGACCATAGAGGAATCTGAATACTCTATCCAAGAATTGAACGCTTTCTCCGATCACTGTTGGGATCGACCATAGAGGAATCTGAATGAGCATATGATGCTTATGCTTATTCCGTTGAGAAGCTGTTGGGATCGACCATAGAGGAATCTGAATTAACAACTTATACTGCGGTCGCTTCCAAAACACCGCGTTGGGATCGACCATAGAGGAATCTGAATCTGTTTAAAAAAGAAGGGCGTTCCGCTCGCATGGCAGTTGGGATCGACCATAGAGGAATCTGAATCCCGTTCAACCTTGCTGCTCACCCCTCCCTTAGACCGGTTGGGATCGACCATAGAGGAATCTGAATATATCTCATTTTCCGAATCAAGGCTTATCCGCAAATGTTGGGATCGACCATAGAGGAATCTGAATAAGAATTAATTTATGTAATTTCGATGAATTAGAATTGTTGGGATCGACCATAGAGGAATCTGAATCAGGATAAGAAAAGTCTTACAATTACGGTTTCAAAGTTGGGATCGACCATAGAGGAATCTGAATGGAACTCCTGAGCGATCAATACCGAGATTTAATAAAACAGTTGGGATCGACCATAGAGGAATCTGAATATATTTTTTGTAATAACTGATTTTTTCACATGCTTCCGTTGGGATCGACCATAGAGGAATCTGAATAAAATAAATCAAATGCACCTGTAGTTATGCCGGAAGGTTGGGATCGACCATAGAGGAATCTGAATCGGGGGTGGGGTCATCAAGCGGGAAGACATCGTGAGTTGGGATCGACCATAGAGGAATCTGAATTTCCGCATGGCGAACATTTTTAATTCGCCGATTCGTTTGTTGGGATCGACCATAGAGGAATCTGAATATAACGGTAAGTAGTCCCGCATTCGGGAGTAGCAAGTTGGGATCGACCATAGAGGAATCTGAATGAGTGAAGGAATTTGACAAATATTTTAAAAATAATTGTTGGGATCGACCATAGAGGAATCTGAATCAGGTCAAGATTCACATCTGATGAGATTGCACGGGGGGTGTTGGGATCGACCATAGAGGAATCTGAATCAAGAGACGGTCACCCGCGCTTTTGCGAAGCAAAACGCGTTGGGATCGACCATAGAGGAATCTGAATTATAAGCAGGATATATCGATGTCTCCAAGGTGCTAATGTTGGGATCGACCATAGAGGAATCTGAATCTTTTACTTAATCTAGCTCCCAGTTTACCTTTTACTTCAGTTGGGATCGACCATAGAGGAATCTGAATCGGTCTCTTAAAAAAACTCAAATTCAGTTGAGGCGGTTGGGATCGACCATAGAGGAATCTGAATCTTGCAGGGTCTTTTGATTTTATGGCTACGTCTAAGTTGGGATCGACCATAGAGGAATCTGAATACGTAATACTTACGAGAGCGAAAATTTTTCATAAAAGTTGGGATCGACCATAGAGGAATCTGAATGAGGGCCGTTGTGGTGGATGGATCTGTACTGGAGCCGTTGGGATCGACCATAGAGGAATCTGAAACGTGAAGATCCCTTCTATTATGTTCGCCGGGATGGACACGTTGGGATCGACCATAGAGGAATCTGAATTTAGTTATCTCCCCTTTTTTTTGTGATTTAATATAGGTTGGGATCGACCATAGAGGAATCTGAATTATGTAATAGTCCGGCTTATTGACGGTAACGATGAGCGTTGGGATCGACCATAGAGGAATCTGAATCTATTCCAGGCGGATGGGCGCATAGCTCAGTGGGAGTTGGGATCGACCATAGAGGAATCTGAATCCCCCTGCTTCTTCTGAAGATTTTACTGCAATTAGTTGGGATCGACCATAGAGGAATCTGAATCGCCGCAGGGAATAGGCAGCGCAATTACCTACGGCCGGGTTGGGATCGACCATAGAGGAATCTGAATAATGGCAACGGCCCCGGGGAGCTTGTGCAGGGGTGTTGGGATCGACCATAGAGGAATCTGAACTTGCAGGGTGGCGTCAGTGACCGCCCCCTCTGGGAGCCAAAAGGCGTCCGACCAGGGTTACCCGCATTAACATGCTCAGACGTTCTACGGAAAGGTAGTAGCAACATCGACAGTGTATTAATGAGCCGGTTTAAACGTCATCGGTGGAGTTGGAGCGCATCTGGAGCTAACAGGTTAGGGCATCTGGTGGCATTGCGGCACAATGGCAGATTAAGCGAGTGGCTGAAACAAGAGAGTTGTCGTGATAAGCAAACAGACAGTCAGAAAAGGGGTTTGTCGGAGAAACGTTATCGGTGGTACGCAGGGGATGATACAGCGGCATGGCTGCGGAAAGGCCTGCCGCTGCTTGGAACAAATACTACACCTTTAGTGATGGCGGTACGAGGTCTTTCTCAGTTGGGTGGCTTAACTCGACCTTCATCTGCCTGACACTGACTATAATAAATAATATAAAGTTGAGGACGTGTATCTCCTATGAAGTTGGTATTACCGGGAGGCGATAAAATGCCGGGCCAAACTATAAGGATTGATCTCGAGTTGCCAAAAGAACTGTTCATCAAAGGCCGGGAATCGGCTCAACGGGTAAAAATGGAGGCCGTGAAGAGGCTGGCGGCAACCTTTTACGCAGATGGGAGTTTATCCCTGGGCAAGGCGGCGGAACTGGCCAACGTTTCCAAACAGGAATTCCTCGATTTCTTGGCCGCACATAATATTCCTCTCAACTATGATCTCGACGAGCTAGAGGAAGACTTGGCGACCGTTAAGGAGTTTTTGCAAAATGAAAGTGGTCTCTAACTCGACACCACTTATTGCTTTAGCCCAGATTAAGCAAGTAAACCTCCTGCATGCCGTTTTCGGACGGTTGTCTTTATCTTTCCTAATTTGCAAAATCGGCGTTGCCTGGAATTTTGGCTCCTCCCCGGTAGTAACAGTGCCTTTTGTAAGTAAGCGTAAAATACCCCAACTGGCTTAACTTTTAGGTTTATAGGATAATCCCCCCTAGAGGACGGATCAAAGGGGATTTTTTCATGACCAAAGCCGAGCGGCAAAAAGAATGGGAAGCCCTGAACGCCGAATATCGGATCCAACGGCCAAGCATAGCCTTTGTCACTCGCAAAAACTCCCTTTTGACGCCTACGGTTAAGGGTTATTTTTCATCCAGGTCCGGATGGCGGTAAGTACTTCTTTTAAATCAGTCTCAGACGAGGCCCGTACGTTTTCTCGTTATAAACATGCTTATGATGTGGGTGGGTTTCTATCTCTGGCCAATGCGGTGCATTGTCCCCTCGAACCAGTAGTCAATAATTCTTATCATGCCAGTGATAGGCGTATTTACGTTTTTGAGCATCAAAAATGTAGTCCCGTACATGCAGTTTACTACCGTCATTAAAGGTAATTTCCAGTTGCAGAGCGCTGTCATTGCCCTCAACTTCAAAACGTAGAACTTCCAGGTGAGCAATGATATCCGAAAACGATTTCAATATATTACCGATATGCATTTTTTAGAACCTCTAATCGCTTCTGCCACAAAGCGAGGGCATTTTCCGCAAACTCCCAGTCCATTAAGTCGTTTTCTTCTTCAAAGATTTCTGCTCCAACAATACTATTTACCTTGCGTTGAAATTCCTGGAACGTCAGGCCATATTTCTTCCTGAATTTTGCACATTCGCGTTCATATCTACTAATCTTTGCAAGGGCGACCATTAGAGAAATCTCACGTGTGGCCTCCTTCTCAGAAGCAAAGCCGCCTTCGGCCAAAGTGCGGGCAATCACCTGGTTAAGGTCAAAATTAAAACTTTCCATCCGGACTTCACCACCCTTTCAATGCCCATTGGAAATCCTTCCTGGCTCGACACTTCACTTTCATTATATCACGTTTAATTTTGGGGCAACAGCGGCTTATGTGTAACCTTCGGTCGGCGTGGGCATGATGATAGGGCACTTTGTGCTCTCTGGCGATCTTTTCGATCTCGTCAGAGGTCAGACGCCTGCCAGAAGCTTCCGCTACCTTCTTAAAAGCCGCTTTTAAGTTCGCGGCCTGAAAAAGTTCACTTTTGCTTGTCTTGCGGTGTTGTGAACCTACTCTTTCCCGTCGACCAAAGCGCAAAGCCTTTAATGGTAATTATTTCTCCCCGGGTCGTCCATAGACGCCTCCAGCATAAACTGAATTAATGAAAAAAGTGCAGCTATTTGCTTGATAATTGGAATCTGCTTCGGGGTACCGGTAGGCGTGGAGGTGGAAGGGTTTTTGCCCGGCCATCGGGCCTTAATAGGAGGTGGGGGCATGGCAAAGCGGGAATTTGAAGTGATCATAACCCGCAGCGGCTCCCAGGATGAACGTGAACAAGCCTACCGGGAAGCGATTCGCTTTCTTCTGTTCCGCCTTACCGAGCAGAGCAGGAAATCCTCACAAGTACTTCAATGTAAGGTCGGACCGAAGGATGGGCAGGGAAGGTGAGCGCTGCGCTGATATATTTACGGGTGTCCACCGAGGAACAGGCCGAACGCGGCTATTCCATTGCAGCCCAGAGGGAGGAATGCAGGACTAGAGCCCGGGATCTGGGCGCGAATGAAATACTGGAGTTCGTGGACGAAGGGGTCTCCGGCTCCATCCTGGAGCGCCCCGCCCTCGTGGCGGCGCTGGAAAAGCTGAAAGCCGGCGGCATCCGCTGGTTTGTTTGTTTAGATACCAGCCGTCTGTCGCGCAGCGTGGCCCATCAGCTTTTGCTGATTGACGAGATTAAAAAAGTGGGAGCGGAGTTGATTTTTGTCAACTCCAGGTTTGCCGACACCCCTGAAGACCGCTTTCACTTAACCGTACTTAGCGCCGTTGACGAGTATGAACGGGCCAGGACCAGGCTCCGCTCCCTTATCGGCAAGCGGGCAAAGGCAAAGGCGGGGAAACTTACTCACAGCCCTGGACTTTACGGCTATAAATTTGATAAAGAAACAGATACCCTGCACATTATCGAAGAAGAGGCTAAAATCATCCGGCTTATGTATCAATGGTTCGTTTCCGAGGAAGACGTCAGCCCGTATGAAATAGCGCGGCGATTAAATGCCATGGGCATCCCCAGTCCCAAAGGCAAACAATGGGCCAAACAAACGGTCAAACGTATTTTAGCCAACAGCGCCTATGCGGGCACCCTGTATATCCGCCGCTATGATACTAAGGACGTCAAGTTCAATAAATACAAGCCCCCTGAAGAAAGGGTAAACCGAAAAGAAAGACCCCGCGAAGAGTGGGTCCCGATTTCTGTCCCCGCCATTGTTGATAAACAAACCTGGGATGCAGCCCAAAAGCGTTTTGAGAACTCTCGAAGGCGCTGGCGCAGCTACAGCACTTACCCTTATCTTCTTTCGGGCCTTATGCGCTGCGGAAAATGCGGCGCGACTATACACGGGAATCTTGTTACGTCAAAAGGGAAGAAAAGGGCTTATTACGTCTGCACTGCGAAATCACCCGGCATACCGGGGCGGGAACGCTGTAAATCCCAATATCTTAATGCTCCGGGATTAGAAGAAATCGTTTGGGAAAGAGTCTCAGGTTGGCTGACAAATCCGGAAAGGCTTCGCGCAGAGCTGCATGCCGCTTTCCCTGACGAGAGCGCCAAAGCTTTGGAAATCGAACTTGCCACCATCGAAAAAGAATTGGTTCAAACCTCCAAAGAACGGTCACGGGTAGCAACCATGTTCCAAAAAGGTTTGATACCCGAAGTTGAAATGGAACAGCGGCTCAGGGAGATAAAGGAGCGCCGGGAGTACCTCTCGGGCCGCCGGGAGCAGGTTTTAAAGGAACTTTCCCGGCACGATCTGGCGGCGCGGGAACTGGAACGGTTAGAAGAGCTTGCTGCTCAGGTCGGAGATGCTCTCGACACTCTTTCTCTTGAAGCGAAAAAGCGCCTGGTTAATCTCTTGATTGAAGAGATTACTGTTGCCGGGAAGCGCATTGACATCAAAGCCAAAATTCCCGACACCATATCCGAAACCGCAGCCATTCTCGAAACTGCTGTTGAGGGCAATGGTTTCTACGGTAGACACGGCCCCGCACGTGGTCGATCCCCAGAACCCAGGGGCGGTCGATGAAATAGTCAATCTGGGGGAGTTTTGGGATGTTTCCGTACTTTCCAAACACAAAGAGGCCATAATTTCGGTTAATGAGAGAGTGGGCCGGCATTTTGCGACTGCCTACAGCAGCCTGCTCATGGCGAAAATGGTGCGCGAAGAGGAAAAAAGCTACCGCAGCGAAGCGTTTTGTTGCAGCCGCTTTAATAATCTAACCGGTGACCTCTTCAGAAAAGTATTCGGGGAGAAACTTATGTGGGGGGGCGGGCAGCCTAAAGACCGCCACCTGTTTGCTTCGGCGATCACCCCCAACGGGATCGTCCATCACCTGACGACCGTCCTGGATGAGGTAGAGTTTCTCTACATGGTTGAGGGAGAACCCGGCTCGGGAAAGGAGCTTATCTTTACCGAGCTTGCCGGGTACGCTTACCGGTCCGGGCTCAAAGTAGATGTTTACCACTGCGCCTTTGATCCTGCCCAGGTGGATCTGGTTGTCCTTCCCGAACGCAGAGTGGCGGTTATCAATCTCTTTCCCGAACTTGCTTTTGAACCGGCGTCTTTACCCAACCTGAAAATGTGTGAGAAATTCGATACCAATGCCTGTCTTGATGCCGGAAAGCTAAACGACTACGCCGAGGAGCTTGCCTGGGCCCGGGAGATTTACGACAGGTGTTTGGACAGAGCCCTGCGTCATATCAAGAAGGCCAAACAGGTGCACGACGAAATGGAGCGGTATTATGTCGAAGCGATGGATTTTGACGGTGTGGAGGCGAAGCGCCGGGAAATCCTCGCCCGCATCCTGGCGTACGCTCAATGAAAGATGACAAGAGAAGGTACTGCGGGGAACTGCAGTACCTTCGGTACATTTTGATATCCATAATTTATTTATTGAAGTACCTCTTTAACAGGCCTTCCAGTGCACGGGCGTGCCGGGCTTCATCCCTCGATGATTCATCAAATGCATCATGAGCCTCATCGATTCCGGCTTCCTTTGCTTTCGTAGCGGCCTGCTTTTTGCCGTTGTTCGCCTCAATCTCACCTTTGAGCATTTTTTCAATGTTTGCCTTGGTGTCCTCAGAAATCATTCCGTTAAGCTCGGCAAACCTGGCGGCATGCCAGGCCTCATCCATGGCGATGGACTTCAGGACCTCGGCAACCTCAGGCAGCCCCTCTCTCTGGGCCTGGCGCGCCATGGCAAGGTAAAGGCCTACCTCCATTGTTTCCCCGCGGAATTCCTGCCTGACCTCTTCCTCGACTGCGGTTCCCTTTGCTACACCCAGCTTGTTCTCGTTAATCACTTCCACAGAAAACCCTCCTTATAAATATTAATATTGTTAATTACTTCCCGCCCTTGGTTTTTCTTTTCCCTGCGACTTTAGTAAATATACACTTTGTGTTTGCCTGCTTTTCTAAAGCAGTTTATCCAGTGGGACATCCAGTTCTTTCAACATGGCATCTTGGGCTTTGTACCACACCTGATGAACCTTGCAATGGGGCTTTCTCGTGCATTGCCCTGCCTCACTTAGACAGATATTTAAGGCAAAGGGTCCTTCCACGATTTCGACAACTTCCCGGAGTGTGATTTCAGAGGGGGGTTTGGCGAGCATAATCCCCCCCGATGGCCCTCTTTGACTGACAACCAGCCCGCCTTTAATTAAAATTTTCAGAATCTTGGTGAGGAATACCGGCGGTATCTCCTGTTTGGCAGCTACCGCCTTTGTGGAAAGACGTTCCTTTCCGTAATTTTTGGCCAGTTCCAACATGCATCTAACAGCGTATTCGCCTTCTCGGGTGAGTGTAATGAGACCATCTCTCCCTTATAAGATATTACAGACCTAATATATCATATATCCGGCTATTTTACAATACAAAAAGATCCTGCTTCATTAAAATTTTCTAAATCCAGAATGCATCCGCAGAAGCTTGTTCAGCATGGAGGGCCCCTGCTACAAAAATTTTCTAAATCTCGATCCTGTCGAAACTGTTAGATTGATAAAGACGGCAGCAAGGGCTGTCTCGTTAAAAGTTTCTTTAAAAAAAACCAAAAAAATTATTGACATGAAATAGGAACCTTTCTATACTAGACAGAAATACACTTTCTTCAATATCGAGTTTAAAAGCAATGACGGGAGCATACCCCCACAGGAGAACCGGTTACAGAGAGCTGGCGTTCGCTGAAAGCCAGTACCGGTGCCTGTGATCGGTCGTCTCTTCCCATAGCTGCTATCTGAACGGCCTTTGTGCCTAGTAGGTGGTGCCGGACAGTCCAGGTTCAGTCCGTTAAAATTACTGGACGGAGTGGTTGTACTCTACGGAAAGGCGTAATTATGGAGGCAACAAGCAGGGTGGTACCGCGGGTCCCTCTCGTCCCTGACAGAAAACTGTCTGGTACGAGGGGGTTTTTTATAACCTTTTTGCGGGCAAGAATTATGCTGGCTATCCAGGGGAGGTGACCGGGAAAAACCATTTTCACGGCTGCGCGCCTCAAGTAAATCTTAAGGAGAGGATCAAGATGGGGCTTATCATCTATCTTAACGGAAAATTTGTTGACGAGGAAGAGGCCAAGGTTTCCGTTTTTGACCACGGAGTGCTTTACGGCGACGGAGTTTTTGAGGGAATCCGCGCCTACAATAACCGGGTATTTCGCTTGAAGGAGCACATTGACCGGCTCTACGAATCGGCCAAATCCATCATGCTGGATATCGGGATGCCAAAGTCGGAAATGTTTGAGGCGGTTTTAGAAACCCTGCGGCGCAACAACCTGCGGGACGCCTACATCCGGCTTGTGGTAACAAGGGGGAAGGGCGACCTGGGTCTGGACCCGCGCAAGTGCCCGGAACCCAGTATTTTCATCATTGCTGCATCGATCCAGCTTTATCCCGAGGAATTATATGAAAAGGGCCTGGAGGTTGTGACGGTGCCGACCCGCCGCAACATTGTAGAGGGGGTTAATCCCAGGATCAAATCCCTTAACTACTTGAACAACGTCCTGGCCAAGATCGAGGCCAACCTGGCCGGCGTATCGGAGGCGATACTGCTCAGCAGCGAGGGATACGTGACCGAGTGCACCGGTGATAATATCTTCATTGTCAAGAAAGGCGAGGTCATCACACCGCCGCCGTTTTTGGGGATCCTGGAGGGTGTAACCAGGAACGCCGTTCTCGAACTGGCCGAAAAACTCGGCTACAGGGCCAGCGAGAAGGTGTTCACCCGCCACGACATTTTCGTTGCTGACGAGTGCTTCCTGTCGGGAACCGCCGCTGAACTGGTGCCTGTCGTAAAGGTGGACGGACGGGTCATCGGCGATGGCAGGCCGGGTGAGATTACGAAAGCCCTCATCAAGGAATTCCGGAAGCTGACCGAATGGGATGGTCCGGAGATATTTCCGGATTGAACGCCGGTAAAAGACATTTGAATAATTCAAGGGGAGAGGTGAGTTCATTGACCAGCAGCAGAATAAAAAACGGTATAGAAAAAGCACCGCACAGGTCTTTGTTGAAAGCCCTCGGCCTGACCGACTGGGAGAGAGAACGCCCTTTTGTCGGCGTTGTAAACTCCCAGAACGAGGTGGTTCCGGGCCACCTGCACCTGGATCAGATCGCCGCAGCGGTTAAGGCGGGGATCCGGGCAAACGGGGGTACACCCATCGAATTTCCCGCCATCGCCGTCTGCGACGGCATCGCCATGAATCACGAAGGAATGCACTATTCCCTTGCCAGTCGCGAGCTGATCGCCGATTCCATCGAAGTAATGGCAAAAGCTCACGCCTTTGACGCCCTTGTATTAATTACGAACTGTGACAAGGTTGTGCCGGGCATGCTGATGGCGGCGGCCAGGTTGAACCTGCCTGCCCTGATCATCAGCGGCGGCCCTATGCTGGCCGGAAGGCTGAACGGCCGCGACGTTGATCTCAATACCGTTTTCGAAGGCGTTGGCGCCTGCCGGGCCAACAAAATCACGGTCGATGAACTCTCCGATCTGGAAGATCAGGCCTGTCCCGGCTGCGGGTCCTGTGCCGGAATGTTTACCGCCAATACCATGAACTGTCTGTCCGAGGCCTTGGGCCTGGCCCTGCCGGGGAACGGAACGATTCCCGCCGTCTCCGCCGCACGGATCAGGCTTGCCAAGGAGGCCGGCAGGCAGGTTATGGAGTTGTTAAAAAACAATATCCGGCCGCGGGATATCCTGACGGAAAAGGCCTTTCTGAACGCCCTGGCGGTGGATATGGCCCTGGGGGGTTCCACCAATACGGTGCTGCATCTGCCGGCCATTGCCCGTGATGCCGGGTTCAAGCTTGACCTCGACCTTGTTGACAGGATCAGCAGAAACACCCCGAACCTGTGCAAGCTGAGCCCCGCCGGCCATTACCACATCCAGGACCTGAACGAGGCGGGCGGTATCCCGGCAGTGATGAAGGAACTGCTCGACCACGGCCTCCTGCATGGGGATGCCTTGACGGTCACCGGGCGGAGCGTTTCCGAGAACCTGAGCCGTATCAAAAAGATGGAGACAGAAGTTATCAGGAAGGTTGAAGATCCCTACAGCCCCACCGGCGGGCTGGCCATCTTGAGGGGGAACCTGGCGCCGGACGGGGCGGTTGTCAAACAATCCGCCGTTGCACCGGAGATGCTCGTGCACAAAGGGCCGGCCCGGGTCTTCAACAGCGAGGAGGAGGCCTGTGCCGCCATTCTGGGCGGCCGGATCAAACCGGGTGAGGTGATCGTCATCAGGTACGAAGGGCCAAAGGGAGGCCCGGGGATGAGGGAGATGCTCACCCCCACCTCTGCAGTGGCGGGTATGGGACTCGACAGGGAGGTGGCCCTGATTACGGACGGGCGCTTCTCCGGTGCCACAAGGGGCGCTTCCATCGGCCACATTTCTCCGGAGGCTGCAGAAGGAGGACCGCTTGCCCTGGTAGAAGAAGGGGACATCATTCAGATCGATATACCCAACAGGAGGCTTGATGTCCTGGTTGATGAAACGGAGTTGAACAGGAGGCGCCAAAACTGGAAGCAGCCTGAACCAAAGATTAAAACAGGCTATCTGGCCCGCTACGCCGCCCTGGTTACATCGGCGAGCCGGGGTGCGGTGTTGCTCGGGTCATCAGATGAGGAGGTGAGGAGATGAAACTTACTGGAGCTGAGATCATCTGCAAGGCCCTCGAGTATGAAGGGGTCGAGGTTGTTTTTGGTTATCCCGGCGGAGCAGTGCTGCCCCTTTATGACAAGCTGTACGATTCCCCGATCAGGCACATTTTGGTGCGCCACGAACAGGGAGCCGCCCACGCCGCCGATGGTTACGCCCGCGCCACGGGGAAGCCCGGCGTTTGTATCGCCACTTCCGGGCCCGGGGCGACGAATCTGGTTACCGGCATCGCCAACGCCTACATGGATTCGGTGCCTATCATTGCTTTTACAGGGCAGGTGAACCTTTCTGCCATCGGGCGCGATTCTTTCCAGGAGGCGGACATCACAGGGATCACCCTCCCGATCGTTAAGCACAGCTACCTGGTCAAGGACGTAAACCAGCTTGCTGCCACCATCCGGGCGGCTTTCCACATTGCCACAACGGGCAGGCCGGGGCCGGTGCTGATCGACCTGCCGAAAGATATCACTATCGCCCAGGCGGAATTTGAGTACCCGCCGCAGGTTACCTTCCGGGGCTACCGGGTTCCCGGTAGATGCGACTCCGCACAGGTTTACCAGGCTGCCAGGGCGATTGGAGAAGCCCGGAAGCCGGTGATCTACGCGGGCGGGGGGGTCATCTCCTCGAACGCCGCCGAGGAGTTGCGGGAGTTTGCCGAAAAAACCCGGATACCCGTTACCAACACACTTCTTGGGAAGGGCTCTTTCCCGGAAACACATCCACTGTCCCTGGGCATGGTGGGGATGCACGGCACGGCTTATGCCAACTATGCCGTTTCCTACAGCGATCTGATTATCGCCATCGGTGCCCGGTTTGACGACAGGGTGACGGGGAGGCTGGACACCTTTGCTCCAAATGCACGGGTGATCCATATCGATATCGATCCTGCAGAAATCGGCAAGAACGTCCGGGTGCACATTCCCCTCATCGGCGATGTCAAGCCCATTTTAAAGGAGCTTATCCAGCGGGTCGAAGTGCCGGACACCAGGGAATGGCTGAAGCAGATCGAGCAGTGGAAGGCTGAGTACCCGCTCAGGTATACCAATGAGGAGGGCGTTCTCAAACCCCAGTATGTTATAGAGCAGATCTGGGAAATAACCAGGGATAAAAATGCCGTCATCACCACCGAGGTGGGGCAGAACCAGATGTGGGCCGCCCAGTACTACAAGGCATTGCGGCCGCGTACATTTATCTCATCGGGCGGATTGGGGACCATGGGCTTTGGTCTCCCGGCGGCCGTCGGAGCCCAGATCGGCCGGCCGGATGCGGTTGTCTTTGACATCGCCGGGGACGGCAGTATCCAGATGACCGTTCAGGAACTGGCCACTGCTGTACAGTATAACCTTCCGATCAACATCGCCATTCTCAACAACCGTTTCCTGGGAATGGTGCGCCAGTGGCAGGAGTTGTTCAACAACAAGAGGTATTCGCAAACCGAATTCCCCGATCTACCCGACTTTGTCAAGCTGGCCGAGGCTTACGGCGCCGTTGGCATGCGGGTCACCCGTTCTGAAGAGGTGCGTCCCGCCCTGGAGCGGGCGATTGCTACCCCGAAACCGGTCATCATAGATTTCGTGATCGCCCGGGAAGAAAATGTCTTTCCGATGGTTCCGGCAGGGGAATCACTGACAAAGATGGTGGGGTGTTAGGAGATGAGACATACACTGGCGGTCTTGGTGGAAAATCAACCCGGGGTTTTAACCCGTGTCGCCGGGCTGTTCAGCCGGCGCGGTTATAACATTGAGAGCCTGGCAGTCGGTGAGACCCACGAGCCGACCATTTCCCGGATGACCATCGTCGTCGACGGGGATGACCTGGTGATCGAGCAGGTCGTGAAGCAGTTGAATAAGCTCATCGACGTCATTGATGTGCAGGACGTAACTCAGGCGGAATACGTCGACCGGGAACTGGTCCTGATCAAGGTTAATGCCGAACCCTCGATCCGCGGCGAAATCATGCAGATCGTGGACATTTTCCGGGCAAGGATTGTGGATATTGGATATAACACCCTGATCATCGAGTGCACCGGTGATGAGGGGAAGATCCGGGCAATAGAAAAATCCCTGAAGCCTTTCGGGATTTTGGAACTGGTCCGCACGGGCAAGATAGCCATGGTACGCGGCCAGAAATACGAAGAAGATTAAGAGAGGGAGTGGGAACAGATGAAAGTCTATTACGACCAGGATGCGGATCTCAAGTACCTGGACGGGAAAACGGTTGCAGTGATCGGTTACGGGAGCCAGGGGCATGCCCAGTCCCAGAACCTGAGGGACAGCGGGGTTAGCGTCATTGTGGCCGACGTGCCCGGAAGCGAGAACTGGAACAGAGCTGTGGAAGACGGTTTCAAACCCGCTACCGCAGGGGAGGCGGCAGCGGCTGCCGACATCATCCAGATCCTGATACCTGACGAAAAGCAGGCGGAACTGTACCGTACCGACATCGCACCCCACTTAAAACCGGGGAACGCCCTCATGTTTTCACACGGATTTAACATCCACTTCGGGCAGATCATTCCTCCCGGGGAAGTAGACGTATTCATGATCGCCCCTAAGAGCCCCGGGCACCTTGTCAGGAGGATGTACGAGGAGGGCGCCGGGGTGCCGGCGCTGGTCGCAGTCCAGCAGGACTACACAGGGCAGGCCCTGCAGATTGCCCTGGCCTATGCCAAAGGGATCGGCTGCACCCGGGCGGGTGTTATAGAAACCACATTCAAAGAAGAGACAGAGACCGACCTTTTCGGGGAGCAGGCCGTTCTCTGCGGCGGGGTCACCGAACTGGTCAGGGCTGGTTTTGATACCCTGGTGGAGGCCGGGTACCAGCCGGAGATCGCCTACTTTGAATGCCTGCATGAACTGAAGCTGATAGTCGACCTGATGTACGAGGGCGGGATCAGCACCATGCGCTACTCCATCAGCAACACCGCCGAGTACGGAGACCTCACCCGAGGAAAGCGTATTATTACCGAAGAAACGCGCCGGGAGATGAAAAAAATATTGAAGGAGATCCAGGACGGCAGTTTTGCCAGGGAATGGCTCCTGGAAAACCAGGTGGGAAGGCCGGTCTTTAACGCTATGCAAAAGAAGGAAGCGGACCACCTGATCGAGAAAGTCGGGAAGCAGCTGCGCTCGATGATGCCCTGGTTGAGCCAGAACAGGCTTGTGAAATAGCGGCATGTTTTGCAACAGGAGGTTGTTGCCTTGGCAAGACGGGTTTTTATCTTTGATACTACCCTCCGGGACGGTGAGCAGTCCCCCGGAGTAAGCCTGAATGTCAGAGAAAAGATGGAAATTGCCCTGCAGCTTGCTGCACTAAACGTGGATGTGATCGAAGCCGGTTTTCCGATCGCTTCCCCGGGGGATTTCGCTGCGGTCCGGGAGATCGCCAGGGAGGTGCGGGGGCCGGTAATCGCCGCCCTGGCCCGGGCGAACCGGGAGGACATCGATCGTGCCTGGGAGGCCCTGAGGGAGGCCGAAAGGCCGCGAATTCATACCTTTATTGCCACTTCGGATATACATATGAAGTATAAGCTTAAGAAAACCAGGGAAGAGGTTCTGGAGCAGGCGGTCGCAGCGGTCAAATACGCCAGGCAGTATACCCCCGACGTGGAGTTCTCCGCCGAGGATGCCTCGCGCAGCGAACTCGACTTTTTGTGCAAGGTGATCGAAGCAGCCATCGAGGCCGGAGCAACGGTGATCAACATACCGGATACGGTTGGGTATGCCATACCCTCCGAGTTTGGGGAATTCATCACCCGGATCCGGGAGCGGGTTAAGAATATCGATCGGGTTATCTTGAGCGTGCACTGCCACAACGACCTCGGCCTGGCTGTTGCCAATTCCCTGGCTGCAGTGCAGAGCGGCGCCCAACAGGTGGAATGCGCCGTGAACGGCCTCGGCGAGCGGGCCGGAAACGCCGCCCTGGAGGAGATCGTGATGGGCCTCTACACCAGGCGGTCCTACTACGACTGCGAGACCGCGATCAAGTACGATGAGATTTACCGGACCAGCAAGATGGTGAGTTCCCTGACCGGCATTCCCGTACAGCCCAATAAGGCCATTGTGGGCAAAAATGCCTTTCTCCACGAATCGGGCATTCACCAGGACGGTGTTTTGAAAGAGCGTCAGACCTACGAGATCATGAACCCGCAACTGATCGGGCTGAGCCAGACCAACCTGGTTTTAGGAAAGCACTCCGGGCGCCATGCCCTGAGGGAGAGGCTGGCCGAACTGGGGTACATCCTCAAGGACGACGAGCTGGAGAGGGCGTTCGTGAGGTTTAAAAACCTGGCCGATCGCAAAAAGGAAATTACCGATCTAGACCTGGAAGCTATCGTTAAAAATGAGATTAAGATAGCTCCGGAGCTGTACCAGCTTTCTTACCTTCACATCTCGAGCGGCACTACGGTAGTTCCCACTGCCACGGTGGGACTGAGGCGGAACGGCGGTACGCTGGAGGATGCGGCCTGCGGGGATGGCCCGGTGGACGCCGCTTTCAAAGCGGTTGACAAGATCGTCGGGATCCAGGACCTGTCTCTGACCGAATACTCCCTGAGCGCCATTACCGGTGGGAAGGACGCTCTGGGCGAGGTGGTTGTCAGGGTGGACTACCGGGGGCGGACCTTTGTGGGCCGGGGGGTCAGCACCGATATTATCGAATCCAGCGTCAAGGCCTACCTTAACGCTATCAACAAGGTTATTCACGAATACGGCGAAGATGCCGTGTTTCGGGGGGGCGGTGAACCTCAAGAGGAGCAGGAGAAGTAGAAGCCGGAGGAGGATATACCATGGGAATGACCATTACTGAAAAGATTCTGGCTGCCCATGCCGGGAAGGAGCGGGTGACTCCGGGAGAACTGGTCAAATGCCGCCTGGATCTCGTCCTTGCCAATGACATCACGGCCCCCGTTGCCATCAACGAGTTCGAGAAACTCGGATTGGATCGCGTTTTTGACCCAACCCGGGTTGTTCTCGTTCCCGACCACTTTACACCGAACAAGGACATCAAATCGGCCGAACAGAGCAAGCGGGTGAGGGAGTTCGCCCGAAAATTCGGAATCGTCAACTACTTTGAAGTGGGCAGGATGGGGATCGAGCACTGCCTGCTCCCCGAGCAGGGGCTTGTCGTTCCCGGTGACTGCGTGATCGGGGCAGATTCACATACATGCACCTACGGGGCCCTGGGAGCCTTTGCCACAGGGGTCGGCAGTACCGATCTGGCTGCAGGTATGGCCACCGGCGAGTGCTGGTTCAAGGTGCCGGAGAGCATGAAGTTTGTCTTCCACGGGAAATTGCGCCCCTGGGTAACGGGTAAGGACCTAATTCTGCACTGCATCGCGGACATCGGGGTTGACGGTGCCCGCTACCGGTCGATGGAGTTTACGGGGGATGCGATCAAGGCCCTCTCCCTCGAGGGAAGGCTGACCATGTGCAACATGGCCATCGAGGCGGGTGCGAAGAACGGTATTGTCTCACCTGATGAAAAAACGCAACTCTACATCAAGGATAGGGCAAAACGGCCTTACCGGTTCTATACCAGCGACCCGGATGCCCACTACGTTGAGGTGCGCCAGTACGATGCGTCCCTGATTGAGCCCCAGGTGGCATTTCCCCACCTGCCGGAAAATGCACGCCCGGTTTCGGAGGCGCAGGGAGTCGCCATTGACCAGGTGGTGATCGGCTCCTGCACGAACGGCAGGATAGAGGACCTGCGGATCGCCGCCTACATCCTCAAGGGGCGAAAGGTGCACCCGAACATCCGCCTGATCGTGATTCCGGGAACGCAGGAGATCTATCTGCAGGCCCTCCGGGAGGGGCTGCTGGAGATCTTTGTGGAGGCCGGGGGTGCCGTAAGCACACCAACCTGTGGGCCCTGCCTGGGCGGTCATATGGGGATTCTGGCAAAAGGGGAGCGGGCCCTTGCGACTACCAACCGGAACTTTGTCGGCCGGATGGGACACCCGGAAAGCGAGGTTTACCTCGCAGGTCCCGCCGTGGCCGCGGCATCTGCGGTAACCGGCTGTATCACCCATCCGAAGGAGGTTGTCGGAAGTTATGCGGGTTAAAGGACGTGTTTGGAAGTTCGGCAATGACGTGGATACAGACCTGATCATCCCTGCTCGCTACCTGAATACGACCGACCCGGCGGAACTGGCCGCTCACTGCATGGAAGATGCCGACCCGAGCTTTGCAAAGAAGGTAGCGGCAGGGGACATCATTGTAGCAGGAAAAAACTTCGGGTGCGGCTCCTCCCGCGAACATGCCCCGATAGCCATAAAAGGGGCGGGGGTGGCCTGTGTGATCGCAGGCTCTTTCGCCCGGATCTTCTATCGCAATGCCATCAACATCGGGCTTCCGATTCTCGAAGCGCCGGAGGCCGCCGAAGCCTTGCAGGATGGGGATGTTGTGGAGATTGATTTGGGGTCGGGGACAATCAAGAACCTGACAAGGGAGGGGCTTTATCAGGCGGCGCCTTTCCCTCCCTTCATGCAGGAAATCATGCAGGCCGGAGGACTCATCAATTATGTGCGTGAAAGGATGAAGAATCATGCCTAAAATTCTACTACTACCAGGGGATGGTATCGGACCGGAGATCGTATCTGAAGCCGTAAAGGTTTTGAAGGCGGTAGGCAGGCGTTTTCAGATAGACTTTCATTTCACAGAAGCCCTGGTGGGTGGAGCAGCCTACGATGCGGTGGGCGTGCCGCTTCCCGATCAGACGCTGCAGCTCTGCTACGCGAGCGACGCCATTCTGCTTGGGGCCGTCGGAGGGCCCAAGTGGGATAACCTGCCCATGGCCCTGCGTCCGGAAGGCGGGGCGCTCCTGCCCTTGCGGAAAAAGCTTGGTCTTTATGCAAACCTCCGGCCGGTGGTGCTGTTTCCGGAGCTTGTGGACGCCTCCCCGTTGAAACCGGAAGTGGTGTCCGGTCTTGATTTCGTCATTGTCCGGGAACTGACCGGCGGGCTTTATTTCGGGCCGAAGAAAAGGGAATTCGTGGAAGGGGAAGAGCGCGCCATGGATACCATGATCTACTCGGCCAGCGAGATCGAGCGCATAGGCCGGCTGGCCTTTGAGATGGCGCGCAAGCGGCGCAGAAAAGTCACCTCTGTGGACAAGGCGAATGTCCTGGAAAGCTCCCGGCTCTGGCGCGCGGTTATGGAAAAATTGGGTGAGGAATACCCGGACGTGGAACTCGAGCACATGTACGTAGACAACTGCGCCATGCAGCTCATACGCAGGCCGGTCCAGTTTGACGTGATCCTCACCGAGAACACTTTCGGCGACATTCTAACCGATGAATCCAGTGTTCTGACCGGGTCCATCGGGTTGCTGGCCTCCGCCAGTATCGGTGGGAAGGTCGCCCTGTATGAGCCGGCGCACGGCTCGGCCCCGGACATCGCCGGCCAGCAAAAAGCGAATCCCTTGGCCACAATTCTTTCGGCGGCCTTAATGCTCCGGTATTCCTTTAACCTTGAGGAGGAGGCCCGGGCCATCGAAGCTGCGGTACGGGAGGTTTTAAAACAGGGTTACCGGACTCCTGATATCATGGAACCGGGCAAGAAACCGGTGACCACTGCCGAGATGGGAGACCTGGTGGCAGGTTTGCTCGGTTAGTATAAAATCTGTTTGATGCTCATGCCGCCCAAGCGGCACCATCAAAAGAATGAAAATATTGGTTTATCCTTACAGGCGCAACCGGAGTACGGGATCAAGCGCAAGGATAAACCGGGACATATTTTCAGGGGAGATAAGAATAATAAGAAAGGATGAGAAGCTGTGGGGATTTAGTTCGCATCTACGACACCACCCTTCGGGACGGGACGCAGGGTGAAGGGATCAGCCTGACCGTTCAGGACAAGTTGAAGATAACCCGGAAGCTGGACGAACTCGGAGTGGCCTACATCGAGGGAGGCTGGCCCGGTTCCAACCCCAAGGACCTGGAATATTTTATCCAGGTGCGGGAGATTCCCTTGCAACATGCCAGGATCGTGGCCTTTGGAGCCACCCGCAAGGCAGGGGTGCCTGTTGCGGAGGATGCCAATATCAGGGCTTTGCTGGCTGCGGACACCCCCTGTGTGGCCATCTTCGGCAAGACATGGGACTTTCACGTGCTGAAGGCTCTTCAGACAACACTGGAAGAAAACCTTCAGATGATTAAAGATACCGTAGGTTACCTCAAGGAACAGGGGCGAGAGGTGATCTACGATGCCGAGCACTTCTTCGACGGCTACAAGGCCAATGCCGGGTATGCCCTGGCGACGCTGAAGGCAGCCGCTGCGGCAGGGGCCGACTGGATTGTGCTCTGCGACACGAACGGCGGCAGCCTGCCCCACGAAGTGGAGCAGATTATCGGGGAGGTGCGGGCGGTGATCGCTACGCCGCTGGGGATTCACGCCCATAATGACGGGGATCTTGCCGTGGCCAACAGTATTACCGCGGTCAGATGCGGGGTGCGCCAGGTGCAGGGAACCATAAACGGCTACGGCGAGCGCTGCGGCAACGCAAACCTCTGTTCGGTGATTCCCAACCTGCAGTTGAAGGCGGGATTCAGATGCCTCGAGCCTGAGGCACTCCGCCGCCTGACGGAGGTTTCCCGCTATGTCAGCGAGATTGCCAACATGACCCCGCAAAGCAACCAGCCCTTTGTCGGTTCGAGCGCCTTTGCCCACAAGGGCGGGATCCATGTCAGTGCCATCCTGAAACACCCGACCACCTACGAACACATGGAGCCCGAACTGGTCGGCAACAGGCGGCGCGTCCTGGTATCGGAACTGGCAGGTTCCAGCAACTTATACTACAAGGCCCGGGAGCTCAACCTGGATCTGCCGCAGGACAGCCCCCAGGCAAAAGAGGTTATCAAGCAGATCAAGGAGATGGAGTACCGCGGCTACCAGTTCGAAGGGGCGGAGGCGTCCCTGGAACTGTTGCTGCGCAGAGCCTGCGGGCAATACACAGAGTTCTTCACCCTGGAGAGCTTGAAAATACTGATCGATAAGCGTCCTCAAAACGGGGATGGTGACGGCATCACCTCCGAAGCGACCATCAAGATGCGGGTGGGGGACCAGATCATTCATACCGCCGCCGAAGGCGACGGGCCGGTCAGCGCTGTGGATAATGCCCTCAGGAAGGCGCTGGAGGTCTTCTATCCCTTTTTGAAGGAGATGCACCTGATCGACTACAAGGTGCGCGTGCTGGACGGGAAGGACGGAACCAGCGCCAAGGTGCGCGTCCTCATCGAATCGGCGGACGCAACCGGTTCCTGGAGCACCGTCGGGGTTTCTCAAAATATCATCGAGGCCAGCTGGCAGGCCCTGGCGGACAGCATGAACTACGCCCTCCTGCGCCGCCTCGGAGGACTAAATTAATCTCTTTCACACGCCACCTCGTCCATAATTCAAAGCCCGGGATTAACCCAATCCGGGCTTTTGTCTGGGCCTTTCCCGGCAGCCTAATCAGTCTGATCCATATTTTTCCTGCAGGTTTATTTCAGGACGGTGCGGAATAGCATTTAATAAAAACCGGAAGGGAGGGTAGGAGTTGAAAAAATCCACGATCTTTCTCATTGTAATTGCCCTCCTGGTTGCCGTACAGCTCTGGGCGTGGTCGTCGAAGCACTTAAGAAGTACCGCCTTTACCACCGCCGCCGGCTTCAAGGATTATCATTTGGGCACATATGCTGTAACAGTTAAACTCCCGCAGACGACACGGGTGGTGGCGGAAACACCCGGCAGCAACGAGATGATCTTCAGTGCTTTTTTGCGGGACGAAACACTTGATTTCCAGGGGTACCTGCAGCTCTGGAACATAACGGATCTCGAAAAGTTCCTGGCAAGCAGCAGGGAGCACAGCCGGTTCGATTTTAAAGAGTTCAAACAGAGAAAGATAAAACTCAAAACATGCCAGGGGTTTCAAATCGACTGGAGGGCGGTCATGCAGGACAAAAAACCGGCTACGGGCAGGGAGTATTTCCTGAAAAAGAATGACAGCTACGAAGTCCTGCGCATTTCAATCTTTACCGGAACAGCCGGCTTCCCCAAAGAGCTGGCCGAAGTAGCGGATATCATAATTTCCTCGATTGAGTGGAAATAAACCATTCATTCAGGTAATATAAAGGGGTTACCTTTCTCCAGGAGTACCCCAGGCTGGTCTTTGGGGGCATGAAAAAGATAATGTTTTTTGCCGGATCGGATGGCGAACGGCTGGAACTGATCCAGGATATGGGGTAGTATTTCGGATAGGATTTTAACCGTTATTTTCCCCCTTCAGATATCGTATTTCCGGCGGAGATGCCGCAGGCAGTTCCAAATTCTGATGGCGCTTGATTACGGGGTAGACCTTGTAAACGGCCAGGTGGTCAAGCACTCCACCCAGCAGCCGCAGACCGGATTCCAGCTGATCCGGATTCCCGATTGCCTTGATGGTGCAGGGGAAGGTAATCTCTACCCCGTTCATCATAAGGGAGAGATTTTGTTTGTTCCAGAAAATGTACGTCCACGGGGTAACCCGCTGGTCATTGACGGCAATGGCCTCCGCCTGGGAGGCCCAGAGTTCGTTGATGATGTCAACCAGATCAAGGTAAACAACCGAAGAGTCGGTGTTTATTGTTATAGTAATGCCCGGCCCCTGCACGGGGAGCAATCCCAGGGCGATCTGCTGCCTCTGGTAATCCTGGCGCAGGCCCTTTATAAGCGTCTCCCCGGCGTTGGCGTCCGCGTTGAAAGTGTGCTGCTGTTTTTCGAGTTCGGAGAGTTCTTTTGTAAGCTCCGCCCGCTTGTCGTGGAGCTTTTTCAACATCAGAACGAGGTCGTCGGTTTTCTGCAGGGATAGATCACTTAAGAAGATCTGCTGGGTGCGAAACTGCACCGAAAGAAGAAAACCCAGCAGGAGAAAGGTAATAAAGACGGGGATTCGCCACTTCTTAGCATTGTCCATTTTTGTCTTCCCTCGCTGCCGCCAGGTAACGTTTCTTGAGCCAACCGGCCAGAAACTCCCGTCTGATGATAGCCAGGTTTTGGAAGAGGCGCACGCCGAAAGCGAAAACAGCCGCAAGATACAGATCGACCCCCAACCGGTCTCCCAGGTAGGCAAGCAGGGCGGCCAGCAGTGCGTTTGTGAAAAAGCCTGTGAGAAGTATGGTGCCGTCGAAATTATCTTCGAGAATGGATTTGAGCCCGCCGAATACCGAGTCGAGAGAGGCAAGCACCGCCACCGAAAGATACTTTGCAAAGGCTCCCGGAATCGGGATATACAGAGCAGATCCGATCGCGATTCCTAGCAAAAGCCCCAGGAGAGGCAGCCACATTTCTTATTCCTCCTTTGGACGAGCATAGGTGAACTGGTAACTCCCCTTGAACGGAGGAATCACAAGTCTGGTGCTTTTTTCATACTTTACCGGGTAACCTGCCATTTTAAGAATGTTGTATTCGCTTTCCGGAAGAGCCAGGACCCGGGCCAGACTGTCCGGGTTCCCGATTGCTTTGATGACGTAAGGCGGCCCAAGCCGGGTGGTGTTTACCAAAATCAGCGGCCCCACGCACCTGATGTCTGAAGAATTGACGATCCGCTGGTCATTTACGGAGATCGCTTCGGCCCCGCCCACCCGCAGCTCATTGACGATATAGAGTATATGTTTATCGTGAATCAAGTAGTCATCCGGCTTAAGACCCGGATTTTTATTCTGGGCGGCCTCATATTCCTTTATATTGTCGTCCAGGGTGATTGTCAATCCCGGCCCCTTCACCTCTGTCATGCCGGACAGGGTTTTGAGCTTCTGGAGTTGTTGCTGCAGCTTTTCAAGCTCCTTTTTCCCCAGCGATACGTCCCTTTGAAAGCGATCGAGGGATGTCCTTTTTGATTCGATGCTGTTCTCCAGTTTTTTGATCTCAGCCTCTTGAGTCTTGATCATGGCTACCAGGTTTTCGTTCTTCTGGTGCCATGGAGTAGCATTGTTGGCAGCGAGGGCGCGCAGGGCCGTCGCCAGCAGCACGCCGGAGATGAACAAGACAATGGTTATCGGGATATGCCATTTTTGAAGTTTCATCCTGCATAACCTCCATGGGGTAACCTTTTATTTTTTCGAGACGTTACAGGAAAACTCCTGCTGTAATAATTTTCAATTCATTACTATAAAAAAGATATGGTGTTGACGTTTTTCTTTCTTCGTGTTACTATAAAGCAAATCTATATGTATAGACAAGGTTATTATGAGCGAACAAGGTTCTTTTAGTTTGGATCAGGCCGAAATTGACAAAAACTCTGTAATTCCGATCTACTACCAGCTTGCCAAATTCTTCGAAAAACAGATCCGGCAGCGCAATCTCCTGCCTGGAGAAGCCCTACCGACGGAGGCAGAAATTGCTTCCCACTTTGGTATCAGTCGTATGACCGTACGCAGGGCAATATCCGAACTTGTGGCAGCGGGCATGGTATATGCTCAAAAGGGCAAAGGCACCTTTGTTGCGATGCCCAAGCTGGATAACATTGTCTTTGATCTTAACAACTTTTATGAAGAAATCAAACAAAAAGGGATGAAGCCAAACTCCAAGCTCCTGGAAGCAAAGATAGTTAGATCGGATGAGCTTCTTTCAAAGAGGTTGGGGATTCCTTTAAACACCAGGTGTCTGTTTTTCCGCATTGTGGTCACGGCGAACGACGAGCCTCTGGCTTATGAAAGGAAGTACACTGTCTATGCCAAGCAGAAGCCCATCCTGGAATCGGAGTTGAAAGATCCCTCTCTGTCTTCTTTGGCTGCTGCTCACAGTGACAGCCTTCCCGTAAGTTCGAAAAAGGTGCTTATGGTTTCCAAAACCACCGAAGAAGAATCCCTCATTTTGGGAGTGAGCCGCGGCACACCGGTATTTCTCATGGTCCAGACGCTCTACGATCTCGAACGGAAGCCGATCGCCTGGGGATTATCCATCTTCCGGGGTGACCGGTACAAGCTGACCAGCTACGACGGATGGTATGATGAATAAATACTTTAATGGGGGGTGGGGATTCAGTTGAAGGATGATTTGATTATCGCCATGGCAGACCTGGATGAGGAAAGAGCCCTCGCCTTGGTGAAAGAAAAGCTTAAAGCGGGAGAGACCGCCTTTGAAATAGTGGAACAGTGCAGAAAGGGAGTAGAGATCGTAGGGCAAAGGTACAGCGAGGGGATTTATTATCTTTCGGACCTGATTATGTCAGAAGAAATATTCCGGGGTGTCATGGAGATTGTCGAGCCTCACTTCCCACAAGAAATCACCGAACATGGAACAAAGATTATAATGGGAACCATTGAAGGAGATATTCACGATCTGGGGAAAAACATCGTAACCTACCTTTTGCGTTCGGTAGGTTTCAATGTTATTGATTTGGGAGTTGACGTGCCGCCTGAAAGGTTTATCAAGGCTATTAAAGAAACCGGGGCCTCAATTTTGGGGATTTGTGTCCTGCTTACTTTTTGTATCGGTTCCATCAAGAAGGTTGTCGACCTCTTAAAAGAGACAGGTTTGAGGGACGATGTTGTTGTCGTGCTCGGCGGGTATCCTGTAAACCAACTAATCAAAGAGTATACTGGAGCTGATTATTATGCAAACGATGCGGCAAGAGGATTGGAGATTTTTAAGCAGATCTCTTTAGAAAAAGATAAAAGGAGATAGAAAGAATACGAAAAAGGAGTATCATCTACCTGTTCTGGTTTTCTGTAGAGCTTGGGAGGGTAGAACCCGGTAATTAAATCCGGGCCTACCCTTTTACATTTGCGCTTCAGTAGAGGTGAGACATCTCTTGTATCCGTCAAAAGATCGGATTTTTGCGGCAATCCGGCACCGGCCGGTGAACAGGGTTCCCAAGGGCGAGTTGTGTATCGACGATGCGGTAGTAAAGCAGGAGTTGGGATGCGGGAGTGTGGGATTTGAAGAAAGGCTTGAGTTTGTTGACAGGCTGGGCCTTGATATCATCTGCCTTTCCCCCAGCTACCCGGATCCCCGGGTCATACCCGAGCCCGGTGATATTGTCTGGGAGGACCTCGACAGGTGGGTGGCGGATACCCCGTTTTTCAGTTTTGCTGTAATAGATGGAGTTTTCGGGTGGGGGGTTCGCACCCTGGGGTTTAAGGAGTTTTTGACACTCCCCGCCCGCTCTCCCTTAAGCCTGGCAGACCTGGTTAAAAAGGTTGAAGCCCTGAACGTGGAACTCTCCGGGCGTCTGGCAGGACGGGGGATTGACGGGATTATCATCGCGGACGACATCGCTTATAACAGGGGGCTGCTCACCGGCCCGAAAATTATGAGAGAATACTTTATCCCCTCGCTGGCGCGTCAGTTTGAGAAAATCGCCGGAAAAGGAGTTTCCGTCTTTTTTCATTCGGACGGAAATTATAACGAAATCATCCCCGACCTGATCCGTATCGGATTTCAAGGCTTGCACTGTATTGACCGTAATTCCGGAATGGACGTATTTAAGCTGCAGCAGGCGTATGGCGAGAAGCTGTGCCTTTGGGGGACGCTGGGTTCGGATGATCTTGCGAGAGCCGCCGATCCGGTGTATTTCAATGATTTGCTTGAGAATATACGTTTGCTCAACTCGAGGAACGGTTTTATTTTAGGTACGAATAGCGGTCTTTTCAAAGGGATTGACCTCGGCAGGCTGATTGAAATTTATAAATCCGTGGGTTGATACAGTTGCTTTTTAAGCGTCCTTGCCTGCCCGCGTTTGGCGCCACTCCCAGAACATGACCACAGCCAGGCTGAGCAGTCCCATCCCCGCGCCCGCCGCCAGTCCGGCGGGCGCTCCCCCCATGTGGGCGATGCCTCCACTGAAAAGACTCCCCAGTGGTGTTACCCCCAGGAAGACCAGAGAGTACACGCTCATCACCCGCCCCCGCAGGTTGTCAGGAACGTTCAACTGCAGGGTGGTGTTGACGGTAGAAACGAAGGTGATCATCGACCAGCCCATCAGCCCCAGAAACAGCAGGGCGAGCGGATAAGAGCGGTTGAGGGAAAGGAACAGCTGAAAGACGCATAGTCCCAAAGCGCCGCTCAGAAGCAGCCTGCGCCGGGGTCCCCGGTGGCTGAGCAGGGCGAGCACGAGGGAACCGGCAAAGGCCCCGATTCCCATCGCCGACATCAGGTAGCCGTAGCCCTCTGCCTGCCGTCCCAGGGTGTTGCGTGCCAGCACCGGAATCAGAACGCTGAAATTCATGGAGAAGATACTCAACAGGGCGGTCAGGGTAATGGTCCTTAGAATCAGAGGGGTCTTCCAGATGTAGCACAGCCCCTCTCCGATCTTTTTCAATACCATTTTTTCTTCCGGGCTGTCGTAGGCCACGTCAGGGACGCTCATCAGCAGCAGGCCGGCGATCACCGCCAGGAAGCTGGCGGCGTTCAACAAAAAGCAGGTGGCCATGCCCAGCTTCCCGATGGCCAGCCCTGCCAGCGCCGGCCCGATTACCCGGGCGGCGTTAAATGCGGAGGAGTTCAGGACGATGGCGTTCATCAGGTCCTTTTTTCCAACCAACTCAATCACGAAGGACTGGCGGGTAGGTGTATCAAAGGCGTTGATGGTGCCCAGGAGCCCGGCCAGGATCACCACGTGCCAGTAGCGAACAACGTTAAACAGGGTCAGGAGTCCCAGGATCAGGGCAAGGATCAGCGAGCCGCACTGTGTCGCCAGCAGCATGAGTCTTTTGGGTGTCCGGTCAGCTGCCACTCCTGCCACCAGTGAGAAGAGGAGCAGGGGCAAAAACTGGACGGCGCTGACCAGCCCCAGGAGAAAAGGTGAGTTGGTCAGTTGCAGAACCAGCCAGCCCTGGGCCATGTTCTGCATCCAGGTGCCCATCAGGGAGATCAGCTGCCCCGACCAGAACAGCCGGAAGTTACGGTGTTTGAGTGCGGCAACCGCCCTCATCAGTCCGGGGCTTGCAGCCGCGTCGGCCCTGTCTTCCACGTGACCGCCTCTTTCCAATTCTGCCTGAGCTTCCCGAGTAATATTCCCGATAATTAATAATAAACTTGTTTCCCCCTTTGAACAAACATTTTCTGAAGTTCCATATCTAGCATCTCACTTTTTTTTCGTGTATATTTTTTGGAGAGGTTAATGGCAGGTGAACGCCGTGTCCAGGATACTGGCCTACATCAATTACTTTGACCTGAGAACAATCGTCGACATTCTCCTTGTAGCCTATGTTATTTACAAGTTGTTGATGCTGATCAAGGGAACCCGGGCGGTCCAGCTCCTCAAGGGGCTGGCGGTGCTTGTGGTTGCTTCCGCCTTGAGCGACCGGCTTCATCTTTATACCATGAACTGGATCCTGGAAAAAACCTGGACGATGCTGTTTGTGGCTCTACCCATAGTCTTCTGGCCGGAGCTGCGCCGCGCCCTGGAGCAGTTGGGCCGGGGAGGCTTTTTCGGCCGTCACTTCTTCCTCGTCGAGGAAGATGCCAGACGGACGGCACGCGAGGTTGCCCGGGCGGCTGAGATCTTTTCCAGGCGGCGTGTTGGCGCGCTGCTCGTCTTTATGGGCGAGACCGGTTTGAAGGAGTACGTTGAGAGCGGGATCGAGCTGGACGCCCTTGTATCCGCCGAGGCTCTCCTGAACATTTTTGAGCCGAACACCCCCCTGCACGACGGGGCGGTGATCATCCGCGGCAACCGGATCCTGGCAGCGGCCTGTTACCTTCCCCTGACCCAGGAGAACACCTTGTTAAGCAAGGAGTTCGGGACGAGGCACCGTGCCGCTCTCGGGATTACCGAGCAGAGCGACGCCCTTGCGGTTGTGGTATCCGAGGAGACGGGTATAATCTCCCTTGTTCAGGGGGGAAAACTGATCAGGGGTTTGACCACCCAGGGCATTGAGACCCGGCTGATCGATTTTATGACTGGAGGCAACAGGGGAACGGGGGGTCGGGAAAAATGAACGAAGAACGGGCGAAGTGGTTTGTTCGCTACAACTTCGGCTACAGAGCCCTGGCACTGCTTCTGGCCGTCCTGCTCTGGTATTTCGTGGCGGGACAGCGCAATCCGATTGTAGATCGCACCTTCACCAGGCCGGTGGAAGCCCGCTCCCTTTCAGCCCAGATGGTGCTGGCTTCACCCCTCCCCGACATCAAGGTCACGGTCAGGGGATTCCGAAGCATCGTACAGAGCATGTCCGAAGAAGATGTTGACGCTTACGTGGATCTGGGCGGCAGGGAAGATGGGGTCAGCTTTATTCCGGTCAAAGTAAAGGTCCCGTCAGGCATCCAGCTGGTCAAAGTCGAACCTGACACGATCCGGGTCAGCCTGGATTACCTGGAAGAAAAAAAGGTCCCCGTGCGTGTTTCGGTATCAGGGGAGGCCGCTCCGGGCTTCACAACCCTAACCCCGGTGATTAGACCGGACCAGGTAGTTATCAAGGGACCCAGCCGTGTGCTCGGCGGAATCCAGGAGGCGCAGGCCACCCTGGCGGTGAACGGCGCCAGAGACAACATCAGCCAGAAGGTCCGGGTTAAGGTCGCACAGGAAACGAGCTGGAAGCTGGAAATCCGTCCCGGCACCGTCGACGTCTTGCTTCCCGTGGTATCCCGGGGGCCGATCAAAACCGTTTCTGTTGTGGCAGATCTGATTGGAAAACCGAAGCCTGATTTTAAAGTGAAAGATGTTCATGTGGATCCCGCAAAGATCGATGTCACGGGCACCCCTCAGGCTATAGCCAACCTCTCGCAGGTGCTCACGAAACCGGTGGACATTTCCGGGGCGGACGGCCAGGTAATCAGGCAAACCGAACTGGTCCTTCCACCCGACATCTATCCTGTTCGCGATGACAAGGTCAAAGTGACCGTTGAGATCGGCAGTGCGGAAACAGATCAATTACCAAATGAGTAGAATAATGATATAATGGTTCATGTTATCAGGAAAGGGGGTGGACAGCAAATGGGTGTTCTTTTCGGCACCGACGGCGTCCGGGGAATCGCCAACCGGGACCTGACCCCGGAACTGGCATTTCGCCTGGGGAGGGCCGGGGCCTATGTTCTGAACCGGGAGGGCAGGCGCCCCCGCATAGTTGTGGGAAAGGATACCCGGATCTCCGGCGACCTGCTGGAGGCCGCTCTGACCGCAGGTATTCTGTCCGTCGGGGGAGATTGTATAAAGGCCGGGGTAATACCAACACCGGGCCTTGCATATCTCACCAGGGCCCTGGACTGCTGCGCCGGCGCCGTGATTTCCGCCTCCCACAATCCGGTGGAGGACAACGGCATCAAGTTTTTCGGGGGGGACGGCTTCAAGCTCCCCGATGAAATCGAGAAAGAGATCGAAGAACTGGTCTTAAGTGAGGGTTATGACTTCCCGAAACCCACCGGAAAAGCCGTTGGCAGAGCCTTTGAGGAAAGGGGCGCGGCCGACAGGTATCTCTCCTTTTTAAAGGAAGTGGGGGACATCGACCTGAGCGGCTTGAAAATCGTGATCGACTGCGCCAATGGTGCATCCTCGTATATTGCCCCGCGTCTGTTTTCCGGCCTGGGAGCCGATCTGACCGTGCTTCACGGCGAGCCGAACGGAGTGAACATCAACGAAAAATGCGGCTCCACCCATACCGAGTCCCTCCAGGAAGCCGTCCGGAACCTGGGGGCGGACCTGGGTCTTGCCTTTGACGGCGACGCCGATCGGCTGATCGCGGTTGACGAAAAGGGGAACCTGGTGGACGGAGACCAGATTATGGTAATCTGCGGGCTGTTCCGCAAGAACAAGGGTGCCCTGGAAGGAAACAAGGTGGTCGTCACGGTCATGAGCAACCTCGGCCTGCGTGAAGCCTTCAAAAAAGCAGGCGTGAAGGTGACCGAGACCAGGGTGGGCGACCGTTACATAATGGAGGAGATGCTGAAAAACGGCGGAAAGTTCGGAGGGGAACAGTCCGGCCATATCATCTTCCTTGATCGGACAACCACAGGCGACGGGCTGGTCACAGCCCTGGAACTCCTCAAGGTTGTCCGGGAGACAAAGGCTCCCCTATCCCGGCTTGCCGCTCAGATGACCCGGTTTCCGCAGGTCCTGGTGAACGTGCGGGTGGAGAACAAGCAGGGCCTTTATGATAATGCCACCGTAGCCGAGGCGGTGCGGAAGGCCGAGAGGCGTCTCGCAGGTCGCGGCCGGATCCTGGTGCGCCCGTCGGGCACCGAACCGCTGGTGCGGGTCATGGGCGAGGCCATGGACGAGGATGAACTCAGGGAGGTGGTTGGTGAGCTAGCGGAGCTTATAAAATCGGAGCTGGGTTGATCGATTTTCGGAAGTACAAATGTCAGCTTTCCCACGCAAATAACATGTGCAGCGCCAGAACCGGTTTTGCCGGTTGACGAGGAAGGGGTTTATCGAAGTTTTCGGCGGGTGCCCCTCGGTGGCTCACCACCGTAAGGATGCCTTTAAATCCGGAGAGCAATTTCCGGGACAAAGGGGTATCTGGTGAGATGGAACCGCGTGGGAGGCAGAAGAGGAGGAGACATTCGTAATGTGCGGCATCGTCGGTTACCTGGGCAACCAGGACGCGGTTTCCGTATTGCTTAACGGCTTGAAGCGGTTGGAGTACCGCGGTTATGATTCCGCCGGAGTAGCGTTTTTAAACGACGGATCTCTCAAGGTTAAAAAGAAAAAAGGAAGAATCGCCGTTCTTGAGGAATCCCTGAATTCTCAGAACAAGAGGACCACCATCGGAATCGGGCACACCCGCTGGGCGACCCATGGACGCCCCTCGGACGAGAATGCCCATCCCCACTATGACTGCACGAAGAAATTTGCAGTCGTTCACAATGGGATAATTGAAAACTACGCGGAACTGCGGGAGCAGCTCCAGGCCCGCGGGCACCGGTTTGCCTCCGAGACGGATACGGAGGTGCTGGCACACCTCATTGAGGAAGCCTACCGGGGTGACCTCTGCACTGCATTGAGGGATGCTGTCAGACAGGTGCGCGGCTCTTATGCCGTGGTGGTGCTGAGCGAATACCATCCCGACCGGCTGGTGGCGGCCCGCAAGGACAGCCCCCTTGTCGTGGGGCTGGGCGACGGGGAATACTTCCTGGCCTCGGACATTCCGGCCATCCTGCCTTACACCAGGAATGTTTACCTGATCTCTGAGGGTGAAGTGGCGGAGCTCACCCTGGACGGCGTCCGGATTGTGAACAGCAAGGGAGAGCCGGTGGCGAAGGAGGTATTTCACGTTAGCTGGGATGCAGACGCTGCCGAGCGTGGGGGGTATCCACACTTCATGCTGAAGGAGATCTTTGAACAGCCCCGGGCGCTGCGGGATACCCTTCGGAGCAGGATCACCCCCTGGGGAGACGATGTTGTTCTCAAGGAAATCAGCCTGTCACCTGAGGATATCCGCAGCTTCACCAAGATTACCATCGTTGCCTGCGGCACGGCCTACCATGCCGGGCTGGTCGGAAAGTATGTGATTGAGAAGCTCGCCCGGCTTCCGGTGGAGGTGGATCTGGCCTCGGAATTCCGGTACCGGGACCCACTGCTCGATCCCCGCAACCTGGTGATCGTCATCAGCCAGTCGGGTGAGACTGCCGATACCCTGGCAGCCCTGCGGGAAGCCCGGGCAAGAGGGTGCCGGGTGCTGGCCGTAACCAATGTGGTCGGCAGCAGCGTGGCGCGTGAGGCGGACGAGGTAATTTACACCTGGGCGGGGCCGGAGATCGCGGTGGCCTCCACCAAGGCCTACACCACGCAGGTTCTGGTGATGTACCTGCTCGGTCTGCTCTTTGCCAGGGAGCGGGGGACGAAAACCCCTGCGGAGATCGCCGAAATCATTGCCGCCCTCCAGAAGCTTCCCGGACAAATGGAGCAGGTTCTGGAACAGCAGGATCTCATTAAGGAACTGGCGGATAAGTACCATGCCTGTGAGGACGTCTTTTTCCTCGGCCGCGGCCTCGACTACGCCGTGGCGATGGAGGGCGCACTCAAGCTGAAAGAGATCTCCTACATCCATGCCGAGGCCTACGCAGCAGGGGAATTGAAACACGGCACCCTTGCACTCATCGTCGAGGGAGTGCCTGTCGTTGCTCTGGCCACCCAGGCTGACGTGCTGGAGAAGCTGGTCAGCAATGTGAAGGAGGTCAAGGCACGGGAAGGCACGGTAATCGGAATCTGCCTGGGAAATAATGAACTTGTTGACGGCACCTCCGATCACGTCATCAGGCTTCCGGAATCACCGTCCCTGGTGGCGCCAATCCTGTCGGTGGTGCCCCTGCAGCTCTTCGCCTACTATATGGCCGCCGCCCGCGGCTGCGACATTGATAAGCCGAGGAATTTGGCAAAATCTGTAACGGTGGAATAGAGGCTGACAATCACTCTTTATAATGTGTATTTTTCATCTATTCCTTTTCCCCATGCGAAAAAAGTGGTTTCGTTTGGAGAGGAAAAAGGGAAAAGGAGTAAGGTTCAAGTCCATAAGAAGTAACAAAGGGATAAGTGCAAAGCCTCGAAAAATACAGGGCTTACACCACTTATCTCTTTTTTCCTTGAACCATGTGTTGATCCACAAGGGTCTGTTGCCAAACTCATGCCAAATCGGGCCAGGAGATTGAATCCTTTATGGAGAATTAATCATTATAAATGACAAACCTCAATCTGGGCGGTGATTCCAGATAATGATGGGTCGAAAATCCCCAGGGCGCAAGATCTTTTACATGTTCGACATCGACAAGCGTGTGCCCGAAGACCATCTTTTAAGACAGGTAAGCAGAGCAGTTGACTTCAGCTTTATCTACGACTTAGTCCAGCCCTACTACAGCCACACCGGCGCTCCTTCCGTCGATCCGGTAGTTGTCTTTAAAATGGCCCTGTTGGGCTACCTTTACGGGATCACCAGCGAGCGGAAACTGGCGGAGGAATGCCGGCTGAACATGGCCTTCATGTGGTTTCTGGGCTATGACATAGATGAAACTCCACCAGACCACAGCATCCTCTCCAAGGCAAGGTCACGTTTCGGGCGGGATGTATATGAGCAGTTTTTCAACCACGTCGTCATGCTCTGCGAAAAGGCAGGCCTGATAGAAGGCAACAAGGTCTTCCTCGATGCCACTCTCCTGAAAGCAAACGCCTCCCTGGACTCCCTCACAGAACGCCGGCCTTATCAGGAACTGCAAACGCCGGAACAGTACCTTGACCAGGTTTGGGCAGAGAACAAGGCGCCTGAAGAAGAGGAAGGCAGCCATACCGCTCCTTCAGACAAGAACGAGAGCAAAAAAGGAAAAGGCAAGCCGAAAACCAACGAGCGCCTAGTCAGCAGAACAGATCCGGATGCCGCCCTTGTTACGCACAACAATTCCAAAGGCGTCTTGCTTGCCCATAAGGTGCACATTGTTGTAGCCGGAGGTCCGGGAAGGATTGTAACAGCGGTGGAAACCACATCTGGATGTGTTCCAGAAGCCAGGGTAGCTGCAGGCCTCATCGGCAGGCACATCTGGAATACACATCTCTTACCTCAGGAAGCAGTTGCAGACAAAGGCTACGGGAGACGGTATCTTTACGCTTTTCTCAAGCAGGCAGGGATCCTGCCCAGCATTCCTTATCCTAAGCCCCGCAAGACAATGCGCAGGAAGAAGCTCGAAGCCGGCTTTGTTTACGATGAAAAAGAGGACGTTTACTACTGTCCGCAGGGAAAGAAAATGTACTGCATGGGCAAATTTTCCGATGGCACCGCCCTTTACCGGGTCGGCCGCCATGCCTGCCGGGAATGTGTTTATCACGGGACACTCTGTAAAGCAAAACGGCCTTCAATAAAGACCAGTTACAATGATGAACTCATGAAATGGGTCAATGGACATCTGGCGACTGGTTATGCGAAACAGAGCTTGAAGGAGCGTCCCCACCGGGTTGAAACTGCCTTTGCTGAACTGAAAGGGCCCTTAGGATTGGCCAAAGCAACACTGCGTGGGAGAGTGTTATTCGTCACAATAAATGCACATCAAAACGTCACGTTATTTTAGCATGAAATTGGGCTAAATAATTGATCACCGCACCCTGGCAATGGAAAATAGTCAAAATAAACGATTACTCTTGGGGGCT
>DULK01000009.1 GCA_012840385.1 Syntrophomonadaceae bacterium | reverse complement strand
TTACTGATGGGCTGGCTGGTTAAATGGCTGAAGTCCGTTATTTCTTTCCAGGGGTTTATTTTGTTAATGATAATTACTTTCATAGCGGTTATCGCGATCATCTGGAGGTATGCCCCCGGGGAAACGGAAAACAAGCCGCTGACCGAAGCGGACAGGGTCAGAGGCAAAAGGCTGTCTTTTGCGGTGGCCGGAATTCTCTTCGCCGTGGTGATTCTGCTGGCAATTCTTAAAGTCGAGCAGGGGTATGGGCTGCCGCTGCTCGCCGGTATGCTGTGCCAGACTTTTACCCTCACCCCTTGGGGATACCGGTTTATCAGGTGGGTTGACGGCGTGTTGAGTTTTCGTGGTCAAGGTGGTGACAGCGGTGAGCTTGAGGGTTCTGATAGCCGATGACGACCCGGCAACCGCAGCGTACTTAAAGAAAGTCATCGAAGAGGTGCCGGGGGTCGCAGTGGTTTCCACCGTCAGGGACGGCGAGGAGACCATCAGGCAGGTGGAGATTCATCGGCCCGATGTGGTGTTTCTGGATATCGATATGCCGGGAATGAACGGGCTGGATGCGGCCAGGGAGCTGGCGGAAATGCGGCCGGGGCTCTTTTTCGTTTTCGCCACCGCCTTTCCCGAATATGCCCTGGATGCGTTTGAGCTCTATTCCTTTGATTACATTTTAAAGCCTTTCGATGAGACAAGGATCCGAAGGACGGTCCGGCGCTTGAGGGATAAAGTTTCCGAAGAACTGCCCCTCGGATTACAGCAATCCCCCGGCATCCTGATCGAGGTCGAGAAGCAAAAAATATTCATCAACCCGGAGGAGATCCTCTACGCCGAAAGCCGCAGGCGCAAGGTTTTGATCAAAACAGAAAAGGGCGAGTATCTCGCTGCCGGTGACTTGAACAGGCTGGAACAAAAGCTTAATCCCCGGCTCTTTTTCCGGTGTCATAAAGGCTACCTGGTTAATCTAAAGAGGATCAAAAAAATAATTCCGTCGGGCCGCTCCTACGACATAATCCTGGATTCCGGAGACAGGGTTTTCTTAAGCAGGGAAAGGGAAAAGGAGTTGCGGGAAAGGTTCGCATTAAAATAGAGATGCATCTTATTATTTCCCAGGTTTCCGGTTGAGGATTCCCAACGGTAACCGTTGTTACAACGGTTATTTTTTATACAAACAAAACCCGTTCGTGCATTATATAACCCGTTTGTGCCGCCTTTTGACCCGTTTGGGAAGATCAGGCAGGAGAATAGTTTTCCGCGTCTAAAGTGAATTGCAACACTAATTTCGGGGAGGGGAGAAGCATGTTCAAACCGCTCAAGACAAATCTCCTGCGTTTTGCTTCGGCGCTGCTCCTGCTCGTAGCGGCAACTGGAGTCAGTGCCACTTGCTGGTTCCACTGGTATCAGCCGAAAGTGCCGAAATAAGGATAATCGATAACTTTCTTAATGGGTCAAGAACAGCACCCGGTGAACCGGAAAACTGTTAGTAACTCTTTCACAGAGGTGAATACCCTTCCTTTGATAGCAAAGGTGCAGACATATCTTAGCCTGTTACTCCAGAAGGTTGTGAGGAGGGATTGAGTTATAACTTTGGATATAAAGTTTTCAGGCTGTTAAGGTTAAGCCAGAAAAACATGAGTCTCTGATTTTTTTAATCAAAGGAGGGCCGTTGTTTATGAAAATTATTAAATCTAATAAATCTATTATCATTATCCTGTGTTTGTTACTTTTGTTTTTGTTTGAAACTTATGCATACGCAGTTACGTATTGGCAACCGCAACCAAAGCCTTACATTTATTCAAGGTCAGCATGGGGGGCACGAAGCCCATCTTCTTCAATGTCAAGCCGTGGGACTGGCTACTATTTAATCTTTCACCATACTGCACGAAGCTTCACAAGCACTGATAAATCAGCTTGTGCGGCTGAAATTAGAGAAATACAGAATATTCATATGGATGAAAATAAATGGTCTGACATCGGGTATCACTATATAATTGATCCGGCAGGACGAATATGGCAGGGAAGGCTTGATCAATATATTGGCGCACATACTTTAAGTTATAATAATAATATCGGTATCGCCAATCTTGGAGATTTTGAAGGTTTTTTCGGTATTGGAGCTAACACTCCAACCACCGCCTCTTACAATGCCATGTGTTCCCTCTCAAAATGGCTAGCATATAGAGATAATCTTGACCTTCCAATTGCGTATTGTCATAAAGATTTTAATGATACAGCATGCCCTGGAAGAAACATGGAGTATTACATTTGGGACTCTTTAAGAGGTCATCTTTATTTAAACATGGTAGAACGCTGATCTTAAAAGGAGGGTAGGTATGTTAATGAATAAAAATACAACGATAGGGACATTATTTGTTATCTTCTTTGTCTTAAGTGCTGCCTATTTCATAAATGCATCAACGGACGATTTCGAAGAAAAGACCGGTGGTTTACATCAAATTAAACATTTCGGAATATTAGCTAACAACCCGTCAGAAGCAGCTGTACAACTTGACCTCATCCATCATTCGAAACAAAATATAGTACCAAAAGTTAGAATTTTACCTGATAATAAAGTTTATAAAGGAGAAAATCTCGTTAATGA
>DULK01000062.1 GCA_012840385.1 Syntrophomonadaceae bacterium | reverse complement strand
GAACATTAAAGGACAAAATTTCCTTTGAGTGCGGGGTCAGTTCGGCTGCCGTTAGCTGCTCCTTCGTCAAGGGCGAGTAACAACCTCCGTAGGTCGCTGCGCCTGCAAGGATAACCAGAACGTATTTACAGGGCAGGAATTTTCGGGTGCTTCACTGAAATGATCATGGTGTAAACCGTCGGAATAAGTGCGGAGCACGGAAAGGACACGTCTGCAGGCAAATGGTGAGGCTCGGGGTAGGCGCTTATAAGGAAAGGTTTCTGGAAAACTGGGATTACTGTGTGGCCAGTTTCGATGTCCTGGAACTGCAGGATTTTATCATGCCCGATAACCTGGAAAACCCGGCTGTTATCGAAGATTACAAAAGGATGCTGGAGGGGTTTTCCGGTGAGATTACCATCCACGGCCCTTATCTGAACCTGGTGCCCACGAGTATAGATCAGAGGGTAAAAGAGGTGGCCGAGTTCAGGTACCTGCAGGGGGTGGCGGCCGCTGAAAAGCTCGGGGCGAAAAAAATGGTGATTCATTCCTTCTATGACCGCAGCTCCGGTTATTCGGGTTATGATCATTTCTGGCTCGAAGAAAACATGAAGTTCTGGGCGGGATTTCTCGAAAAGATCAGGGGCAGCGGGGTGACCGTGCTGCTTGAAAACTGCCACGACCAGCGGCCGGAAACCTTTGCCAGACTGTTCTCCGGCCTCGGCAGCCCTTACTTCGGCAGCTGCCTGGACCTGGGGCACTGCAACTGCCTGTCTCCCTTCAAACCGGTGGAATGGGTCGGCAAGGTGAAGGGATGCTACTTTCACGTGACCGACAACGACGGAGTAAACGACAGCCACTATCCACCGGGGATGGGGAACATCGATTTTGGGGAAATTGCCCGGGAGCTTGCCGGATTTTCGGACATATACCTGATCGGCGAAGCGCGCTCCGGTTTTGAAATTCAGTTTCATCGCTTAAGTGAACTGAGAAGCATGATCGAAAGCGAACGAATCAGGCTGCAGCAAAATTCAAATGCCCCAATCAAAGGATAGCATCAAGTGCACTACCGCCACTCTTCTTCGACCAAAGCACCTTTCCGGGCATTTCAGCCCTAGAGGATTCTGAAGAAGGGATGGGCTGTTTTGTTAGGGTATGGAGAAGTGAACATAAACTGTGTATAAAACATCAAAGGAATCCAAAATGGAAACGGTATGAGGAGGTACAGGCTTATGTTTGTCGAAAGCGTGAAAAACATTAAGGCCGTAAAGGTAGCGGCGCCGGGAGCCAATAACGCGGTCAAGCGGAGCCTGGTGGGGCCCGCCCAGGGCTGGGATGGCTGGGTCATGCGGCTGTTCACCCTGGCCGAAGGCGGAAACACTCCCCGGCACTCACACCCCTGGCCGCACATCAACTACGTGGTCGGCGGCACCGGCACCCTGTTTCTTGAGGGGAAAGATTACGAGGTTGAAGCCGGTCATGTGGCCTATATCCCCGGGGGAGCGGAGCACCAGTTCAAAAACCGTGGCAAGCAGGACTTTGTTATCATCTGCATCGTGCCGGAAGAAGGGGACGTTTAGGGATGCCCTGAAAAAGTAATTGACTCCGGTTTTCCCTTGTCAGGCAGTTGATCCCGCAGATGGAATTTATGGCGCTAGCTTCTGACGAATTCAAGCCTCCCGTTGATCAGGGAAACCGCCCGGAGAATCGCCCCTTTTCCGTACCTGTCCCTGATATAGTCACACGCCCTTTCTACCCTTTTGAATTTTTCCTTTTCTCCGAAGAGGTTCATCTGCTCCAGCCTGTTTGGTATCAGGTGGGTAAGGGTTACCCCCACGAGGCGAACCGGGCTGCCGGGAAACCAGTGCCGGTCCAGGAGGTGCAGGGCGGCCCGGGAAATGTCGGAGGCGAGGTCGGTGTATTCGGGCAGTGTGTACCTCCGGGAGAGCCAGTCAAGTCTGGTGTCCCTCAGGGTTAGAACCACGGTTTTCCCTTTGTACCCGCCGGTTCTGACCCGGTAGGCGACCAGGTCCGAGAGTTCCAGTATGACAGTTTTGATCTCGCTTCCCCTGTAATCGCGGGGGAGGGTGATCTGCTGCCCCATGCTTTTAAAGCTGTTCAGGCTGTCCGGGTCGACCCGGCTGGAGTCCATCCCGTTGGCAAAGTGCCACAGCACTGCTCCGTAGATCCCGAACTTGCGCCGGAGAAGGTCCGGTGGGTATTTCGCCAGATCCCCGATGGTATGGATGTTGAGCTTTTTCAGGTGTTTTTCGTAGGCGGTGCCCACTCCGAAGAGTTCCCTGACGGGGAGCGGCCAGATGAGGATGGGGATATCTTCCTTGCGGAGCACCACGAGCCCGTCGGGCTTCTGCAAACCGGCGGCCATTTTGGCCAGCAGTTTGTTCGGCCCGATCCCGACGCTGCAGGTTACCCCTACTTCCTCCCGGATCCTTCTTTTCAGCTTCCGGGCGATTTCCAAGGGGGGCCCGAAAAGCTTCAGGGAACCGGAGACGTCAAGAAAGGCCTCGTCGATGGAGAAGGGCTCCACCAGGGGGGTGAAGTCGCGCATGATCTCGAGGATCCGGGTTGAAAAGTCGACATAGAGGTGATATTGGGGCTTGATAAAGATCCCGTTCGGGCAAGCCCGGCGCGCTTCCCAAACCGCCATTCCCGTTTTAATGCCCCTGTGTTTGGCCTCGTAGCTTGCGGCCAGAACGATGCCGTGCCTCTTTTCCGGGTCTCCGGCCACGATCACAGGCTTTCCCCTGAGAGCGGGATCAACTGCCTGGTGGACGCTGGCGAAAAAGGAGTTCATGTCTGCAAGGAGTATGGTTCGCTCCATTAAGATCACCGAACATATGTACTGGTACCCTTATTATAAAGGGAACATATGTTCCTGTAAAGCCGGGCCGAACGCCGGTGGGTGGCACATTTCTTGCTTAAGTCTTTTGGCTAAGGGTCTTCGGGTGGGTGAATGAGGAGAATCAAAATGAAAGGGGGAGAATGCAGAAGTGAAAGTGGTATTGAAAATCGAAGAACAGGTGCCGGATAAGGATTTGGAAGCCACGGAATCAAAGAAGAAGCCGGATGCGATCAGGGTTGCCCTTGAACTTCCCTACGACGACCTTGCAACGATTTATGAATACATACTGAAACGGCTGGGAATCAACACCCCCCTGCTTGAAAAGAAAATAGAGACGTAGCTGAAAGGAAAACGGCTGCCGTTTCCCGCCCCGTGGCCGTCCGCATTTTTGTTAAAAATCCCGATTTTTCGGAAGGCTCCCCTAAATGCGGAAAGCGGGCACGCCGGGATTGCCCGGCAGGAGAGGGCAGACGCCTTTTTCAAATTCGCCGGCGCAAGACAGGCTAACCGGTAAAGGCGGCCTTGATGCTCATTTCAAGGGCGGTTACCAGGGTTTCCTGGCAGGCATAGATGGGGGATGAGGGGTCATCTATCTTGTAGTCGCGAAAGATCTCGATGTGGAGGCCGAAGATCCTTCTGCCTCTCCGCTGCAGTTCCCTGATCCGCTGAAAAAGGTAGGTTTTGGTTGCCTTCATATAGACGTCCCGGTCAAAGGGGTAGACTCCCAGGGTTGGCGCCGGAAGGGGAAGGTCCCCCGACCAGTTCTGCATGATTTCTCTCCGGAGTTGCCGGCGCAGGGACGCCAGTTTTTGTTCGAATTCGCCGTCGAAGGGGGAGAAATGATCGAAAGGAAAGCCGCAGGACAGCTCCAGATCGTAATAACCGTTGATGTGGCTGTGGATTTCCAGGAAAAGCCCCACCTGGGGGGCCAGGGCGTATTCCTGATAGGTGCGGCAGAGGTATTGCAGGGCCGGACTGGCAGCAAGTTCCGGCTGTTTGTTGAGATCCACCAGCGGCCGGAGGTTTTCCGCCACCACGAGGGCTGCCCCCAGCCGGTCGGCCAGCAGTTCGGCCACCTCTTTTGTGTAGCAGTCTGATCCTTCGACTATCCCGTGGTGCGGCGCGGCCACAACAATTCCCGGGCAGCGCCCGGCCCGGTAAAACAACTGCCTGTCAACCCGCAGCATGTGTTAATCCCCCTCACTTTATACTTTGCTGCGGGGTGGCATTATCCCTTCTTCTTAAGAATCCAGTTCCGCTTTCAGGGCACCCAGCCATCCGAGCCACCACAGGGCCTCAAGCTGGCAGCCGCTGCAGATCAGGGTGCCCGGGTCCTTTCCGTTTCCGCAGACCGGACAGATCAGCCGCTTTTCCGGGATGTACATGTCTTCCCGGCCGTCTTCGTAACAGCAAGTGCAGCACGGGTCGTTGTAGTATTCGCCGGCGACGCACCTCACCTCATCGTTTCCCAATAAAAAGCGACAGGACTTTTTGAATTTGATCATGATGTCCCCACCTTGCAAGATAGTGTTTATTGTTCATAGTTTTTTCTTTTCCTTCCAGTATTATGTAATAATATATAAATTTGTTCTTTGGAAGTAAAAATTTTCCATACTTCGGACAGGGATATTGTAATGGCAGCCGGTATCCGGGCAGTTCTTTGCATAACCAGGGCCTCTGTTTCAAAAACTAAAATAAAAACCGAAACAGGAGGTATCCGTTGTGGATATAACATCATTTGACCAGTGGCTCGACACTTTATCAACAGCTTTGGCTCAGGGAAAGGCGGCCGGTTTGTCCGGCGAGCAGATCACGAATTCTGCGGTGATGCTGGGAGACTATTTGGCGAAAAATATAAACCCCGATGTGCCGGAGAACAAACTGCTCAAATCATTATGGGAAACAGGCACCCAAGAGGAAAAACAGGCCCTGGCGAACATGATGGTGAAACTCGTCCAGTCCAGAAGGGCTCACTAGAGTTTCTTGCAGCATTTTCCCCGCTTCAGGAGGGACTAGTACCGGAGGGTGCTTAAATTGAGGGAAATTACCAACAGTTGGCTTGTTACCAACCCTTCCCTCAGGGCACCGGGTTCATGCCGGTGCCTTTCCTTAGTGCGCCCGGTTAATTTCTGTTAAATTGAATATCGTTACTTTAATGACGGGTGGTGTTGCAATGCCGCAATTAGAACCAGGAGAAAGAAGCATCCTTTCTTATTTCCCCACTTCCAATAAGGCTCAGGAGGCTGCGGAGGAATTGAAGCAGGCAGGTTTTCAAAACATTCAGATCGACCGGATTTCCCGCTACGGCGTAGAATCTGACGCTCACTTTAATAATCCGATTAATAACGCCTCATCTCTAACCGGGCTTACCGTTTATTCGGATGGTACCGGTGAAAACCTGGGAGATTCGGGACGGGTGCTCCTCGCTGCAGATCCGTCAGCCAGCGGCTACGGAGACATTGATTACGGGGTATCCGGGGGGAGGGCCTTCCTTCTTGCCCTGGTTACTTCGGAGGAGAGGGTTGAAGAGGCGGTCGGCATCATCAAGAAAAACGGAGGGATGGTTTAGCAGGCTCAGAGCAAACAAGGGCCTCTGTCGTGGCTGGACCGGGTTATGCGGTTTCCTGAATAAGAAAAAATAGCAGGGATCGACGTATTTCCCGATTCATGACGACATATTCACTTCCTGCTGCTATTATTCTGACATATTTTTCTCCGTCCACAATTTAATCCACATCAATTTTTGAATAAAATGAAGGTTATAAACAGATTTATCCACATTGTCCACAGGAAAAATGGCATTCATGGCTATTTCGTGGAAACTTTTTTCGACATCCTGACAGCCAGCATGATCTAGCTTTTTTCTCACCTCGGAAGACGTCTCTCGGCTTCAGGGTGGAAATGGAGTGAATCTTAACCGTTATGGAAGGATAAATAGGAGATTAAATTGACATGTTATACCCGCTGTGTTATGATGAAGTTGCCCATGATTGCACCGTCATCGTAGAAAAAGGTGACATGCTTTCGTGAGGATCAAATTTTAGGAGGAATGCTTAGTAATGCAGGGCAAAGTCAAGTGGTTCAATCAGGAGAAGGGATACGGATTCATCGAATGCGATGGCGGTGGAGACGTGTTCGTTCACTACTCAGCGATTCAGGAGGAGGGCTTCAAAACCTTGGCGGAAGGCCAGCGGGTAGAGTTCGAAATCGTTCAAGGCACCCGTGGACCCCAGGCTTCAAAGGTTGTGAAATTATAGAAGATCTCTGCTTGGATTTTTGCTGTATCGGAAAGGGAGACCCCGGGTCAATACCGGGGTTCCTTTATTAAGTGGCATTCCCTGTGTGAAGGATTTTTTCCCTAAAAAGGGAATAATACTAAAAAGAACCCGAAAGGAGTGGATGTCTGCTTGAAGATTGCAATCCGGGGTAAGAATATCGAGGTGACGGAAGGGCTTAAAGACTATGTGGAGAAAAAGCTGACAAAATTAACCCGGTACTTGGAACACATCCACGAAGCTCAGGTAACGGTGTACGCGGAGCGGGAAAACTACGGGGTAGAGGTAACGATTCCGATCAACGGTATGATCCTGCGCGGGGAGGAGAAAAGCTCCGAGAACCTCTATGCCGCTATCGATGAGGTTGTGGAGAAGCTCGAGAAGCAGGTTGAAAAGCATCGCACCAAACTGTACCGGCGGTTCCGCAACCAGGGCTTAAGGGATCTGATCGCCGACATGGGGGAAGAGAACAAGAAGGATGAGCCGGTGGTAGTCCGCACCAAGCATTTTGCTATCAAACCCATGCCGGTGGAAGAGGCCATTCTCCAGATGAACCTGCTCGGCCATGACTTTTTTGTTTTCAGCAACGCCGAAACGGAAAAGGTAAACGTGCTTTACCGGCGCAAGGATGGAAACTACGGGTTGATCGAACCGGAATTTTAGATTCTAAAAAAATTTTTTCATCCCCGATTTAATGCATGGGACCCCGGTGGGTCCCTTTAACTTTGATCGTTCTGTTAGACCCTTCGGCGTTTCTTGTCAGGGAAGTGCGGGAGGTGTTAAAATGGAAACGGCCTCCGATTAAAGGTGGGTGAAGAAGATGCTCAATGCGCTGAAAAATTTGTTCGATGACAACGCGCGCGAGATCAAGCGTTTACAGCGAATAGTGGACCTGATAAACGAGTATGAACCGGAGATGCATGCCTTAAGCGACTCCCGGCTCAGGGACAAGACCCAGGAGTTCCGGGAACGGCTCGAGGGCGGGGAGACGCTGGACGACATTCTTCCCGAGGCTTTCGCCGTGGTGCGTGAGGCAGCCGTGCGCGTCCTGGGGATGCGCCCCTTTGACGTGCAGCTGATGGGTGGTATCGTCCTCCACCAGGGCAGGATCGCCGAAATGAAGACAGGTGAAGGAAAAACCCTGGTGGCGACCATGCCCGCTTACCTGAACGCCCTCCCCGGGCGGGGTGTCCATATTGTAACCGTGAACGATTACCTGGCCCGCCGGGACAGCGAGTGGATGGGCGGGGTCTTCCGTTTCCTGGGGCTTAAAGTCGGTTTGATTGTCCATGACCTGCCGGTCGAGGAGCGGCAGCGGGCATACGCCGCGGATGTCACTTACGGCACCAACAACGAGTTCGGCTTCGATTACCTGCGGGACAACATGGTGCTTGACGCCTCGGAGATGGTGCAGCGGGAACTGAACTACGCCATAGTGGACGAGGTGGACAGCATTCTCATCGACGAGGCCCGGACACCGTTGATCATATCCGGCCAGGCGGAAAAGCCGACGGAACTATACTACAGGATCGCCCGGGTGATACCCAGGCTTCAGAGGGATGTGGATTATCAGGTTGACGAGAAGCTGCATACGGTTGCCCTCACCGAAGCAGGCACCCGTAAGGTGGAAAAGCTGCTGGGTATCGACAACCTCTCGGACGAGGCCAACCTTGAGATCGCACACCATGTCTATGCCGGGCTGCGCGCCCACGCCCTGATGAAGCGTGACCGGGACTATGTGGTTAAGGACGGCAAGGTCATCATCGTGGACGAGTTCACAGGGCGCCTGATGTTCGGGCGCCGCTTCAGCGAAGGATTGCACCAGGCGATCGAGGCGAAGGAAGGGGTAAAGATCGAGCGGGAGTCGCAGACTCTGGCCACCATCACCTTCCAAAACTACTTTCGCATGTACAAAAAGCTGGCCGGCATGACGGGTACCGCCGCCACCGAAGAAGAGGAATTCCGGAAGATTTACGGCCTCGACGTGGTGGTGATCCCGACACACAAACCGATGATCCGGGTGGATTACCCCGATGTGGTTTACCGCACCGAGGAGGGAAAGTTTAAGGCGGTGATCGAGGAAATTGCCGAATGCCACAAACGCGGGCAGCCGGTGCTGGTGGGAACCATCTCCATTGAAAAATCGGAGATCTTGAGCCGGATGCTCAAGAAGCGGGGTATTCCCCACCAGGTCTTGAACGCCAAGTACCACGAACAGGAGGCAAAGATCATCGCCCAGGCCGGCAGGCTGGGGATGGTAACCATCGCCACAAACATGGCCGGGCGCGGAACCGACATCATGCTCGGAGGGAATCCGGAGTACCTGGCCAAGGAGGAACTGCTCCGGCAGGGATACCCACCCGAGGTGGTTGCCGAGGCCGGCGAGTACGGGGCACCCTCGTCCCCCGAAGTCGCCCGGGCCAGGGAGAAATACAGGGAACTGGTTCTGCGGTTCAAAAAGGAAACAGACGCCGAACACGAAAAGGTGGTTGCCCTGGGAGGCCTGCACATCATCGGGACGGAACGCCACGAAAGCCGCCGGATCGACAACCAGCTGCGCGGCCGTGCGGGGCGCCAGGGGGATCCCGGTTCCTCCCGGTTTTACGTCTCCCTGGAGGATGACCTGATGCGCCTGTTCGGTTCTGATAACATCATGGGCATCATGGACAAACTGGGGATGGACGACTCCATTCCGGTGGAGCACTCGCTGGTCAGCCGCTCGATCGAGGCCGCCCAGAAAAAGGTCGAAAGCCGCAACTTCGATATGCGCAAGCACGTCCTGGAATACGACGATGTGATGAACCAGCAGCGCGAGGTGATCTACGCCCAGCGGCGCCGTGTGCTGCTCGGCGAGGACCTGCAGGATGCGATCCGGGAGATGATCGAAAAGGTGATCTCCAGGCTGGTTACCAGTTATACCAGCGAGGGCAAGTACCCCGAGGATTGGGACCTCCAGGGGTTGATCACCGCCGGTGAGCAGATCTTCCTCCGTCCTGGTGTGGTTGATGTGGAGGAATTAGTAACGCTCGGCTCCCGGGAGGCAATTCAGGAAAGGTTGCTGGAGGAGGCGGAAGCCCACCTCCGGGAAAGGGAAGAGAAACTGGGAGCGGAAACCCTGCGGAATCTCGAGCGTTTTATCCTGCTGCGGGTTGTAGACGCCAAGTGGATGGACCACCTGGACGCCATGGACCAGCTGCGCCAGGGGATCGGCCTGCGTGCCTACGGCAATGCCGATCCTCTTGTGGAGTACAGGTTTGAGGCCTACAACATGTTCCAGGAGATGATCGAAAGCATTCAGGAGGATGTCGTCAGGTACATCTATAAGGTAAACCTTGTTCCTGCCCTGGAGGAGCGGCGCCCGCGCCAGGTGGTTGAGAACCGGGGAGGGGAGGAGCAGCGCCCGCAGCCCGTCCGGGTACAGCAGCATGTTGGTCGCAACGACCCCTGCCCGTGCGGGAGCGGAAAAAAATATAAGCGCTGCTGCGGCAGGTGATAACACCGCCGCCCGGCTGATATAGACACAATATTTACTTAGAAGAGGAAACAGGGGGCAATTAAATGAGGGGGGAAAGGGCTACAACGGAACGGGAACTGGCGGAGTTTTGCGTTTCGGCGGGTTTCCATTGCGATCAGCCTTTGTGCCATCGGGAAATCCTGTATAAAACTCTGCTGGGGGTTATCCGGCCGCGCATCGTTCCTTTTCTGGAACGCTTTTTCGGAATCAAGGAACTGCTTTACCTGGCGCGCATCGTCTCGGTGGGAGAAAACCAGCTCCACCACGTCATCAGGATGGTGGAACTGGCGGCGATGCTGCCGGACGAGGTATTGTTGTTTTTAGGCATTAGCCGGGATGACCTGCTGCTGGGTGTGCTTTTCCACGATGTTGGGAAAGGCAAGGAAATAGATGACGGCGTTTTCAACGCTCAATCCGTCGGCAGGGCCCGGGTGCCGCAGGCTTTGCGGCATTATCCCGGAATGAGGTGGGCCGAATGGACAACGCCTTTTCACGACCACGTTGTGCGGAGCTACGAGATTGCCCGGAGGTATGCCCTGCCGGATACTGTGCTGGAGGGCATCGCTTTGCACCACCATGTGAGGATCAGGCCGCGGACCCTCAATCTGGTGGGGGATGCCCTGTGCCTCAGTGCGACCGTCAAGCAAGATATCTTCAACCACAATCCGGAGCAGTACGCTGCATTGGGCAGCAACCTGGCGCAGGTGATCGCCATCCTGGATCAGTTGTGCGCCATTGAAAGGAAATTCCAGGCGAGAGTCAGCCTGGGTCTTGAGCCGCAGCAGATCGAGGACGAAGTCGTCCGGGATCTGGTGACCGGCATGGCCACGCCGGAAGACCCCCGTCTCCGGGTGCTGGATGTGAAGTTGACAGGTGACGAATCGGTAATCCTGTTTGACCTGCGGGCCTTTGGGAGCTTTGTAAAGCTCCATACCGAGTATGAGATCCAGAACATGAAAGCATCTATTCTGCAGTTGATCCGCTCCCTGGTGAGGGTCAACCGGCAGGGACACGAAAGGGATCTTGCCGCGCTGATCGGCGGCGACGAATACGCTGTTGTGACAAAGGTAAAGGATAAACGCATCCTGGAAGAGATGATCGAAAGGATTGCTTTGACGGTTAAGGTGAGAACGGGGCTCGAGGTGCGCTACGGTTTCGGGGTCGGCGGCACCATTGCGGCAAACTTCCACCAGGCTAGGATCCAGGCGGAGATGAGAAGGGGGAGCCATTTTCTATACAGCACTAGAGAATTGTAGGGAGAGTGAGCAGCATGATTGGTGAAGTGAAGAGGGATTTAGAAAAATTAGATGCCCGGTTGGCTGAATTGAGGGTTTCCCTTTGACATTGATAAAAAGAATGAAGAACTAAAAAAGATTGATGCACAGGCCGTCGCCCCGGATTTCTGGGCGGACCCCGCCCGGGCGGGCAAGATCCTTCAGGAAGCCGCCCAGCTCAAGGAGGATATTGATTTTTACAATAAGGCTGTGGCGGATCTGGAGGAGCTCAAAGTTCTGTTGGATTTGTGCTCTGAAGCCGAGGACGAGGACCTGGAGGAGGAGCTGAAAACCGGAGTCAAGCGGCTGACCGAGGCCCTGGACAGGTATGACCGGGAGAACCTTTTTACAGGACCGTACGACGACAGGAATGCCCTGATCTCCTTACACGCCGGAGCCGGTGGAACTGAGGCCCAGGACTGGGTGGAGATGCTCTTCAGGATGTACGGGCGCTGGGCCCAGCAGCAGGGCTTCCAGGTTGAGGTTCTGGACATCCTGCCGGGCGATGAAGCCGGTATCAAGAGCATCACCGGCCTTATTTCAGGTAAATACGCCTACGGCTATTTGAAAGCGGAACGGGGGGTGCACCGCCTCGTGCGTATTTCTCCCTTTGACGCCTCCGGCAGGAGGCATACATCTTTTGCCTCTGTGGATGTCATTCCCGAAGTGGAGGACGATTCAGAGGTCGATATCAATCCCGAAGACCTGAGGATCGACACCTACAGGGCAAGCGGCCACGGCGGGCAGCACATCAACAAGACCGACTCGGCGGTGCGCATCACCCATTTGCCGACAGGGATCGTGGTGCAGTGCCAGAGCGAGCGTTCCCAGCTTGCCAACCGGCTGCGGGCGATGAAGATCCTGCGCTCCCGCTTGAGCGCCCTCAAGCGGCAGGAGCAGGAGGCAAAGCTGAACCAGCTGCGGGGAGAGCAGCGGGAGATTGCCTGGGGGAGCCAGATCCGTTCCTATATCTTCGAGCCCTATACTCTTGTGAAGGACCACCGTACCGGGGTGGAGATCGGCAACGTCCAGGCTGTAATGGATGGCGCGATAGGCCCCTTCATTGAGTCGTATCTCCGGCGGTACCGGGACGGGCAGGGGAAAAATTAAATGCGCAAGCTTCTGGCGGGAATTCTGATTTCTCTCCTTGTATTCCTTCTTTTGTGCGAGTTCACCCTGCCCGAACTGGCAGGCCAGGCCGTAGAGAGAGAGGTGTCGAGCAGTTCCCTCAAACCGGAGGGGGTGGAGGCGCGCCTGTTTGCCTTTCCTGCTGCGAAAATACTGGTGGGGCAGTTCGACGGCATGCGCCTGGAAGTGAGAGGAGCAAACCTGGGAGGCTGCAGGGCGTCCCTTTTGGCAATGCAGATCCCGAGGGGAAGCTTTAACTTGCATGAACTGATGGAGAGCGGAGGAGCAACCGCCCTGCATGCAGACGGCCCGATGCAGGTGCGCATCGTATTCAGGGAAGAGGATTTGAACAAGTACCTCCGTGCCACCGGTGTGCCCGGGATCACCGACCCCGGCCTGGAATTGAATTCCCGCTACGTGAAGCTGAAAGGAAAGGTGGGAATTCTCGGCAGTTCTTTTTCCGTACAGATGTGGGGTAATTTCCGCCCGGAAGAGAATGGCGAGATCGCCTTTTCACCGATAGATTTCAGGGTTGGCAACGAATCGCTTCCTCCCGAACTTTCCCGCAAACTTGCGTCCCGACTTCGTTTTCACCTGAATGGCGACCGGCTTCCCTTCGCATTTAAGGTGAAGCAGGTGGACGTTGAACAGGGCTGTCTGGTAATTTCGGGTGAAAGCATCTGATCTGGGGGCCAAAAAGCAGGAATTTTTTGTCGCATATAGAACCCCAAACTGTTGTATCACCGTGGGTGAAAACACTGTTTTGGGTAAAGATAATATAAAGAGCCTTGGGCGGGTAGTGAGTTATGTGCGCGCTTCTCTTAGAAAGTTAATCCACGCCTACTTCTGGATAACGGTTGGTTCTGCCTTTATCGCCCTGGGGCTGGATCTCTTCCTGGTTCCCAACAGGATTGCGGCGGGGGGAGTCAGCGGCCTGGCCACGATCATTTATTACCTGAGCGGGGCGAGGGTGCCTGTAGGCTGGACCCTCCTGGTCTTGAACATACCCCTGTTTCTCCTTTCCTACCGGGAACTCGGGGCGCGGGTTTTTGTCCGCAGCCTTTACGGGGCTCTGGCAACCTCGGTTTTGGTGGAACTCCTGGCGCATCGCCTCCCCATCCTGACGAACGACCTGCTCCTCGCCTCCTTTTACGGGGGGGTAATTTCCGGCATCGGGATGGGCGTTGTGCTCAGAGCGGGTGGCACCACCGGCGGCACAGACCTTGTGGCACGCCTGCTCCACAAATATTTTCCCGTAACCGTCGGCCAGGGCCTGCTGGGTTCCGATTTTGTGGTGATCAGCCTGGCCGGTGTCTTTTTTAATGCCGAACTGGCCCTGTATGCCCTGCTGGCGCTCCTGGTTACCAGCAAGGTGATCGATCTGGTGCAGGAGGGGATCAGCTTTGCCAAAGCTGCTTACATTATCTCGGTGAAGCCGGAGGAGATCGCCCAGGCCATCTTTCGTGAACTGGAACGGGGAGTAACCGCCCTCTCAGGCCAGGGGATGTATACGGGTGAGACACGCCCTGTGCTTATCTGCGTTGTCGGCAAGACCGAGGAAAGCCGGTTGAAGGACCTGGTTTACAGCATTGATCCTCAGGCCTTTGTTTTCATCACGGATGCCCATGAAGTGCTTGGAGAAGGGTTTAAAACCTATGATAAAAGATAGCGAAGGGGGAAAACCATGTCTTCATCACAGGAAGAGTTGTTACAGGAGCTGGGAAAAAAGGCGCGGGTCATCCGCTCCGATATCATCAGAATGGTGGCCGAAGCCGGTTCGGGGCACCCGGGCGGCAGCCTTTCCGCTGTTGAGATCGTCACAACCCTGTATTTCCACGTTATGCGCATCAGGCCTGAGGAACCGGACTGGCCGGACCGCGACCGTTTTGTTTTGAGCAAGGGGCACGCCGCTCCCCTGCTGTACGCCGTGCTGGCGGAGAGGGGCTACTTCCCGGCGGAAGAACTCCTCACCCTGCGGAAGCTGGGCAGCCGCCTGCAGGGGCACCCGGCTTTCGGAAAACTGCCGGGGGTCGAGGCCTCGACAGGCTCACTGGGCCAGGGGCTTTCCATCAGCCTGGGAATCGCGCTGGCCGGGAAGATCGACCGCCGGGACTACCGGGTTTATGCGCTTCTTGGTGACGGAGAAAACGAGGAAGGACAGGTTTGGGAAGCGGCCATGGCGGCTGCCCACTACGGGGTGGACAACCTGACCGCCGTTCTCGACTACAACGGGCTCCAGATCGACGGCCCGGTTGCCGATGTCCTCTCCCCTCTTCCGCTTCCCGAGAAATGGCGCTCCTTCGGGTGGGAGGTGCGGGAGGTTGACGGGCACAGCTTCGAGGAACTGCTCGCAGCATTCGAATGGGCGAAGGAGGTTCATGGCCGGCCTTCCATGATTATCGCCAAAACGGTTAAGGGGAAAGGGGTTTCCTTCATGGAAAACGCCGTTGACTGGCACGGCAAGGCCCCGGATAGGGAGCAGGCGGCAAAGGCCCTTGCCGAACTGGAGGCTGTAACTTCATAATGTCTGGGCTCATCATATAAAATGAAAAATTATTTCTATGAAGGTCGGCTGTTTCCGGGCGTAATCAGGAGGGAGCGGAAACAAGCCACCAACATGGGATTTACACTGGAGGGTTTGTAGATGAAGATAGCAACACGTGACGCCTACGGCCGCGCCCTGGTGGAGTTGGGCAAGGAGTATCCTAACCTGGTGGTGCTTGACGCCGATCTTGCAAAGTCGACGAAAACTGCCGATTTCGCCAGGGTTTTTCCGGACCGCTTCTTCGACATGGGCATTGCCGAACAGAATATGATGGGGACCGCCGCCGGCCTCGCCCTGGCGGGGAAGATCCCGTGCGCCAGCACCTTTGCGGTTTTTGCAACCGGGCGGGCCTTTGACCAGATTCGCAACACCATCGCCTATCCCGGCCTCAATGTAAAGATTATCGCCACCCATGCCGGGATCACCGTCGGGGAAGACGGAGCCTCCCACCAGTCCATCGAGGATATCGCCCTGATGCGGGCTCTGCCCAACATGACCGTGATCGTCCCGGCAGATGCCGTGGAGACCGGCAAGGCTGTTGCCGCTGCCGTTGCCCACGAGGGGCCTGTTTACATCCGCCTCGGGCGACCGGCGGTACCGGTGCTTTTTGACGAAAACTACCGGTTCCGCCTGGGCAGGGCGGAGATCCTCCGGCGGGGGCCTGATGCCGCCATATTCGCCACAGGGATCATGGTGTCCGAAGCCCTGAAGGCTGCGGAGACCCTCTCCGGGCGCGGATTAGACGTGACCGTAGTGAATGTGCATACCATCAAGCCTCTTGACGTGGAAACCGTCTCCGGCCTGGCGGAGAAAACGGGCGCCGTCGTTACAGCCGAGGAGCACTCGATTATAGGCGGACTGGGGAGCGCCGTGGCCGAGGTATTGGCGGAGCGTTGCCCTGTGCCCCTGGTCAGGGTGGGGATCAGGGATCGCTTCGGAGAATCGGGAAAGCCGGGAGAGCTCCTGGAAGCCTTTGGCCTGACCGCTTCCCACATCGTTGAGGCGGTTGATCGGGTGCGGCAGAGGCGTGTTTGCGGCAAAAAGTGACAAATCTAGAATAAAAAACCACGGCAGTTTCTAAAAAGTTATTGATAATTAAACAGGAAAAAAGTATTTAATGTCGAAACAACTCTAGTTAAGAGTTGTTTCTTTTTTTACCAGATTTTTGTATGCTGGAACCTTTGGGGGGATCGGCTTGATCCAGTTCTTTAACGTTTCCAAGTTTTATCCGAACGGAGTCAAGGCCCTTGTAGGAGCTACCCTCCACATTGAAAAGGGAGAATTTGTCTTTCTCGTGGGCCCCAGCGGAGCCGGAAAATCGACTTTAATCAAGCTTATTTTCCGGGAAGAGCTTCCCACGAAAGGGCAGATCTACGTTGGGGGCCGCAGCATCATCAGGATGAAAAGGCGGGATGTCCCCCACCTGCGGCGGCAGATCGGGATGGTCTTCCAGGACTTTCGGCTCCTGCCCGACCGCACGGTATTTGAAAATGTCGCCTTTGCCATGCAGGTGGTGGGGGCGGGGCCCCAGGAGATCAAGCGGCGTGTGCCTGAAGTTTTGGAGCTTGTCGGCCTTAAGGAGCGGGCTCAAATGTATCCCCGGCAGCTGTCCGGTGGCGAACAGCAGCGGGTTGCAATCGCCCGTGCCCTGGTTAACAAGCCCACACTGCTGATTGCAGACGAACCGACCGGAAACCTGGATATGGATACTTCCTGGGAAATCATTAACTATTTTCAGGAGATCAACCGGCGCGGGACGACGGTCCTGATTGCCACCCATGCCAGGGAGATCGTCGACACTCTGCGGCAGAGGGTAATTGCCCTGGATCGCGGCCGGGTTGTGCGCGATGAACACCAGGGTGTTTATGCTCATGCAACTTAGAATGGCTCTGTACGTTTTCCAGGAGGCCTTCCGCTCACTGAGGCGCAACGGTTGGTTAAACTTCGCAGCTGCCGGCACGACAGCCGTCTCGCTATTTGTCCTGGGGATCGCCGTACTCCTGGTGGTCAACACCAATTACATCTCCAAAACCGTCGAATCGAACGTGGAAATAATGGCTTACCTTGACCGGGGGCTGGATCAGAATGATCTGAAGGCCATACGCACCCAGATCGAAGCAACTCCCGGAGTCAAGGAAGTTCGTTTTATTTCCAAAGAGGAGGCTCTGGCAACGCTGGCAAAGCGTTTCGGCAAGGAAAGCAAGCTCAAGGAGAGCCTGGGTGGAACCAACCCCCTGCCTGACGCCTTCCGGATCCGGATGTCCGAACCCCGGCAGGTAGCCTCCGCCGCAGCGTCGATCAACCGGCTCCCGGGGGTCGAAAAGGTGCGTTACGGGCAGGGCGTTGTCGAAAAGATGTTTAAGCTGACTGCCTGGATACGCCTGATCAGCATGGTGGTGATGGGTCTCCTGGGCGTCTGCTCGGTGTTTCTGATCGCTACGACGATCCGGCTGACCATGTTCGCTAGGCGCAGGGAGATTAGCATCATGAAGTGGGTGGGGGCGACCGACTGGTTTGTCCGCTGGCCCTTCCTGCTGGAGGGGATGATCCTGGGAGCAGCGGGTGCATTGGTGGCCGTTGCGGTGCTGGGCTTTTCCTACAGTGCCCTGACGGGGAAGCTGCAGGAAGTGCTTGCTTTTCTGCCGGTTGTCAGGGACTACAGGGTTCTGATCCATCTGTTCGAGGGGCTTTTTACGGCAGGTATCGGCCTCGGGCTGGTGGGAAGCTTCATCTCGGTGCACCGCTACCTGCGGGTGTAATGCACCGGTCGGGGATGGAAGGAGGAGTTAAAACTGGAGCATAAAGGACGCAAGGTAGTGAGGATTGGCGTTGGCCTGTTGTTGGGAATGGTGCTTGCTTTCGGGGCACTTCTACCCAGCTGGGCGGACGAACTTGAAAGTAAAAAACAGGAGCTTAACCGGGTAAACAGCCTTATCCAGCAGCGCAAACAGCAAATAAAGGAAACCGAGAAAAAGCGGCAGGGGGTTCTTGCCGAGCTTGGACAGATTGACAGGGACATCAAGCAGGCCACGGAGGATCTCGAACAACTCAACCGCGACATGGAATCCCTGCAGGCGGCAATCGGCGTGACCGAGGAGAAGCTCAGGAAAGCGGAGGCAGATCTGCAGAAACGCACGGGGATCTTGCATGAGCGGCTGCGCAACATTTACACCGAAGGGGATGTCTCCTTTTTGGAGGTGCTTCTGCAGTCGGAGAGCATGACCGATTTTCTGACCCGTTTTGACCTGATGCAGCGGATTGCCGAGCAGGACGTTCGCCTGATGAAGGAACTGGCGGCGGAGCGCGATGCAATTGAAAAGACAAAGCGGGAGCTTGAAGCGAAGCGGAACCGGGTGGCATCCCTGCAGGAGAGCACCAGGGCGAAGCAGACCTACCTGGCAGCCAGGAGCGAGGACCGCAAGCAACTGTTAAACCAGCTTGAGACGCAGCGGGAGGCCTACGAGCGGGCCCTGGACGAACTGGAAGCCACCTCCCGCCAGCTGGCCCAGTTGATCCAGCAGCTTCAGTCCAGGAACCCCTCACCCCGGAAAGGGACGGGACGCTTTATCTGGCCGGCGTCAGGGCCGATTACCTCTAATTATGGTATGCGGTACCACCCGATCCTGCACCAGAACAGGATGCATACCGGAATCGACATCGGTGCTCCTGCCGGGGCGAAGGTGGCCGCCGCCGATGGAGGAACGGTGATTTATACGGGTTGGATGGGCGGTTACGGCCAGGTCGTGGTGATCGACCACGGGGGAGGCATTTCCACTCTTTACGCCCACCTTTCGAGCATTAACGTAGGAACCGGAAGCACAGTCCAGCAGGGCCAGACCGTGGGGCGTGTGGGGAGCACGGGCTGGAGCACCGGGCCCCACCTCCATTTCGAGGTCCGGGTAAACGGCAACCCGCAGAACCCTTTAAGCTATCTCTAAACCTGCCTGAGGACATGAAAAGCCGGAGTTTTAAGACCCCGGCTTTTCTATATATTTCCCCGGTGCTGCATTTAAACACTGCGGATTGTCTTTTGGTGACGCAAGTATCAAAAAAAAGGGTTTTACCTCTTTCTACAGAATTATCCAAGCGGATAGATTATTTTTAAGAAATCGACAATAGCTGACGAACTGTAACTGGAGTGAAAATTATGAAAATGACCTTAGTATCTTTAATCTTTCAGGGGATCCCTGAATTAATCGGCTTGCTGGCTTTAATTTTTTCATTGCTGAATCTGCGGTTGGAATGGAAAAAGATCGTTCCCCTCGGGATTTTGCTGGGTGGGATCACGTACCTGATAAGAATGCTCCCCATATCGCCTGGAGTACACACCTTGATTCTAATGTGTGTTTTTATCGCCCTTTTGAAGACGGTCACGAAGTTTCCGTTCAGCAGGCTGTTTATTGCTGTACTTATTAGTTTCCTGCTCCTTGCCCTGGCGGAGTTCTGCTTCACCGGGATGGCGTTTTCTATCCTGCATAAGGGTTACGAGGAGCTGGTAAAACAGCCTGTCATCTGGGCCATGGTGGGCCTTCCCCAGGTAATCTTTCTGTTTGCGGTTGCCTGGTTGATCAATAAACGCAACCGGGGTGCCTCCCGGGGGATGGGGTGATTCATCATAACCTGCACGGAAAAAATAACGAGGTGGATTGCCGGACGGATTAACCTGGATGAGGGCAAACAACAGGAGCTTCGCTACGGCCTGCAGGTGTTTTCTCTAACTATCGCCGGAGTAGTCGTAGTTTTGGTTATAAGCCGGCTCTTACACTGCCTGCCCGAATCGCTGGCCGCCATGCTTACCGTAGCGCTGCTGCGTTCCTTTGCCGGGGGTGCGCACTGCAACTCCCCGGCGCGTTGCACGATTGTTACGGCTTTCACCTTCTCCCTTATAGGTTTGGCGGCTGATCGGTTGGAAGCCTGGCAACCGCTCAATTTAAGGCTTTATATACTGTCAACTACTCTTGTAACATTATCCGCCGTTCTCTTAAAGGCGCCGGTGGACAGCCCGGCCAAACCCATTCTCACGCAACAACACCGCCGGTTCTTGCGGAGGCTGTCTCTCCTGACGGTGACAGCGCTCGCAGTTCTCCAGTTAATCTTTCAGGCGAACGCCGTTTCGGACGAAATCATTATTGCCACAGGGCTGGGAATGTTATGGGAAGCGCTGATGCTCACAGGTCCCGGGCATGGACTGATGTTTGTGCTTGATTATCTTTTAAAAAAAGGAGGTGTGGTCTAATGCTTAAAAGAGTTTACCTCTGGGCGCTAACTCTCGTTGCTGCTGCTTTTGTGGCACTCGCCAACGCCAGCGCTGCTTCAGCATGTGCTATTCTACATTACCAGCCAGAACTTCCTGAAACCTTAAGAAAGTATTAAAGGGAGCCAGATAGAGGCGGAACATTTCTGCCTCTATCTGAGCTTTTTGGGGGTCGTTCCAGACATGAAGGATAGCTGGCAGAAGCGATTGAAAAACTCCATGACTGAGCATATCACTGCCGCCCATATCGTGAGCCTGTTGATCTGCGCGGTGGCCTTTATCAGTTTTGGCCTGACGAAAAATATTTCCGTGCTGGGTCAAGTCACCGGCAGCATCTTTATCCTGCTCTTGCTGGTATACTGGGCGGTAATAAGTTATATCGGTAAAAACTTTGTTAAAGAAAACAGGCCGGTTGATTTGGCTGAAATCATTTATACCCTGGTCACCTTTATTCTTATCCTGCTCGTTGTGTTCACCACCGGGGGCATCAACAGTCCCATCAAGGTGCTACTTTTAGTTCCTGTAATTATCCTGTCCGTTACCCACGGGAGATTGGGGGGTGTACCTGCTGCCACGGTAGTGGGGATCTGCCTGCTCATTCCCAGTTTGGCGAGCGGTTATTACGGCAACCCCAACAAGGTCTTTGAGGCAAATCTTATCTTTACCGGGGTCGCCCTGCTGGTAGGCTGGCTGATCGGTGGATTTACGGATATCGAAATGGAGACCAGGAAGCACCTTTCCGATCTCAACGAGGAACTGGAGCAGAGAGTGGCCGACCGTACCAATGAGCTCGCCGTAATTAACAGGGAACTGGAAAGCGAGATTGCCGAACGCAGGCAGGTCGAATATGAGCTGAAGGCCCAGAACCGGATCTACGATGCCATGCACGGTGTGCTGGAAGAGGCCTCGGTTGCTTCAGTTCCACGTTACGAGGGTATTTCCTCACTGGCCGACATGGCCTTTTCTTTGCAGTCGGTCGGTTACGAGCATACTGTGGCGGAGCGACTTGTGGAGGTGGCTTGCGAGATCGCAGGGGCGAAACAGGGATGCTATTACGGTTACGACGAGACCACAGGCCACTTGAAGCTGGTCCACACCGTAGGTTTAGCTGGAGACCTGATCTCCCGCTCCGGCGAAGTCTCCATGTTTGTAAAGGGGGAAGAGCGGGGTTTAGTGGGGCTGGTGGCACAAACTAAAAAGCCCGTTTATGTGCCTGACGTCCAGGCGGATCCCAGGTGGATAGCGGTTGATATTGTCCGGCATATCCGCTCCTGTTACCTGCTGCCTTTTTATCATGGAGAAAAGCTTTTCGGCGTTTTTATTTTGCTTTCTGAACATGTTGACGGTTTTTCAAGGGAGAAGCGAGTCCTTGCGGACACCCTTGCGTCTTATATTTCGACTGCAATGGAGAACGCCCGGTTGTTTACGGAGGTGCACCGGGCCTATGAGAGGCTCAATTTAACCCAACAGCAGCTTTTTCAATCCCAGAAAATGGAGGCAGTCGGTCAGCTTGCAGGGGGAATGGCCCATGATTTGAACAACCAGCTGACTATTATACAGGCATGTGTTGACCTCTACCTGAAGAGCGTTCCCGAAAATGACCCCATTTACAAGGTGTTCATCCGGATACGCCGGGCCGCCGAAAGGTCGGCCAACCTTACCCGGCAGTTGATGCTCTTTGCCAGGAAACACCCGCAGTTTCTGGAGCCCCTCGACCTTAACTCCAATATCAGGGAGCTTCAGGAGATGTTCAAACAGATGATCGGAGAGGACATCACCATTGAACTGGATCTTTACGACGGCCTCTGGATTGTCAACGCCGATGCAGGAAATATCGATCAGGTGATCACCAACCTCGTGCTGAACGCCCGGGATGCCATGCCTCAAGGAGGAAGGATTACCATCAAAACCGAAAATGTAAAAATTGAGGAAGGCTGCAGCGGCACGCCCCAGGAGGGTCGTCCCGGATGTTTTGTACGCCTGACCGTCGAGGACACCGGTACGGGTATGGATAAGCAAGTCCTCTCCCATATCTTCGAGCCTTTTTTTACCACTAAAGATCCGGGCAAAGGGACGGGCCTCGGCCTTTCGGTGGCTTACGGCATCGTTAAAGACCACGATGGCTGGATTAATGTGAAAAGCAAGGTTGGGCAGGGGACCGTATTCGAAATTTACCTGCCTGCGGTAGCAACCGGTACGCCCCCGGCCGGTAATAAAGGAAGCAGGCTATCACCGGGCGAACTCTACGGAACCGGGGAAAAGATTTTGCTCGTGGAAGACGATTACGAGGTTATGCTCCTTACCAGCCGGATATTGTCCGAAAACGGGTATACGGTCGTGTCATGCAGCAAGGCCTGCGAGGCGTTACAAATTTTTGAAAAGGAAAAAGACTTCAGTCTGGTTATAAGCGATGTGATCCTGACGGACGGAAGTGGCATAGACATCATCCGGCAGTTGCGTACATCCCATCCTTCCCTCGGGGGATTGTTAATCAGCGGTTACTCCGACGAACGGTCCAATCTCCAGAGGATTCCAAGAGGCGAGTTTCACTTCTTATCAAAGCCGTACCTGGCGCTTGACCTCCTGCGGAATGTTCGGGAAATACTGAATCAAAACCAGTAGACTCCCGAGTGTTCAACTCTGGGTCCACTCCGTTCATCTTTTATTGCGGTATGAATAGGATTTATCCGAGCTTTAGCCTTGGTTGTAATCTTTTTAAACCGCATGTTACAATTAATATTGTAATGATAAAACCATTTGGTACCCTTCAAGCAGCACCATTTTCGTTTTCACTCGACAACTGCACCAGGTTTCTGCACTCTCTGTCTTGCTCAAGATTTCTTTCAAGATATGAGGCTGCTCGGATAATTTGTTTTATTTGTATGGAGTGATGCCCGGATGCGCTCACTGAAAGAACAGTTCACCCTTCTGGTTATGGGAAGCATTGTATTGCTTACGCTGAGCCTGATGCTTGCCTTTTATTTTCAGGCAAGGTCCACAGCCGTTATGGCTGCGGAGACCAAGGCCAGAAGCGACCTGGCCACTGCCGAAGCAATTATTGATCTCAAGTACCCGGGCTCCTGGCATGTTAAGGATGGTGTCCTTTATAAAGGAAAGGTCAAGATAAACAACAACTTCTTTATAGTGGATTACATAGAAAAATTAACCGGCGACACTTGTACTATTTTTCTGGATAACGTTCGTGTAACTACTACCATCAGGGAGAAGAATGGGAACAGGGCTGTCGGTACTCAGGCTTCCCAGGAGGTTACAAACAAGGTACTGGGTGCAAGACAGGAGTATGTGGGGGAGGCCGAAGTGGTAGGCAAGCTTTATCAGACAGCCTATAAACCCATCATGGATGAGGGCGGGAAGGTGATCGGGATGCTGTACGTTGGCGCCCCGAGGACCCTCTACCGGACCATACTTTACGGTTCGCTCAAGATAATGGGACTGGCCGGTTTTTTCTGTACTCTGCTGATAGGGGCGGCTACCTGGTTTTTTATTACACGAACTGTTGTAGAGCCGCTCTATGAGGTTATCCAGGGAACGCGAAATGCGGCTGTAAACAGGGCCGGCCGCCCTTTGGTGGTACAGGGAAGCACCGAAATCTGGGAGTTAACCCAGGCCTTTAATCAGATGCTGTCCCAAATACAGGTTTTGACCAGCAGGTTGTCAAAAGTGAACAACGCACCACAGCAAACAGAGGGGGTAAGTGAGAGCCCTCTCCAAGAGAAGCTGCATGGTTTAGGGGTGCTTCGATTGCAAGTAGACCGGGCAGGTGAGAGCCATCCTCTGCAGCAGGAAGACACCCAAGAGACCGGCAAAGAGGACAGGGATGGTGAATGGGTGGAATCCCTGCTTTCCGTAAATAGCGATCTCCCTAAGGGTCTGAATCGCGTTACACTCAAGGAAGTTATGCTTTACATGAAACAAAGAGAAGGAGAGGAGTTTACCATCCAGGATGTATCAGAAGACCTCTCCCTGTCGAAAGTTACAGTCAGGCGTTATCTTGACTACCTTGAACAGCGCGGGTTGGTGGACGTAGAGCAAAAATACGGTTCTGTCGGCAGACCTTTAAGAATCTATAAATTTAAAACATGAAAATGTTGAACTTCCTCTGAAGGAAGTGGTCGACGGGAATGATGCATACGGTTGCGGAAACTCCGGGTAGTATCAATTCCGGGGTTTTTTATTTCGGGTCGGATTATACCCGTCCGGCAAGCAGACCGGATTCGCCCGCCTTTGAATGTTTACAATGGGATCACCGGCTATGACAACAAAAGGAATAAAATCATATATTGGAAATGGAGCACTTTAAAATATGAGCCGGCTTATCTTTGCGCTTGCTCCCCGTCACTTAACGGAATCGTGTATGTTAAATTTCCATACCTTATATTATGGGGATGAACGGATTGGGCAACTTTTGGGACAACAAGCATTTCTGGATTTGGGAATTGAACAGAAGCGAAAATGGAAGTCTTGACGTACTGGTGAAAAGATCAATTGAACTCGGCCTGGCCGGTTTGATTGTGAAGGCCTGGGACGGCAGTCACTGCTGGTCCCAGTTCGATCAGATCGTTGCACCCGCCAAACGGGCGGGACTTATCGTTGCAGCATGGGGCTACAGTTACGGAAATGATATTCCCGGCGAGATCCGCGCCATGGAAAGGGCTGTTTCGGCAGGATGCCACTGGCTGGTTATCGATGCCGAAAAGGAATATGAAGGTGATTCCGGCAGGGATAAGGCCGCATCCCTTCTAAAAGCCGTCAAGTCCTCTTCATTTAAAGATGTCGTTCTGGGGTATACCAGCTTTGCTTTTCCCAGTTTGCATCCCAAATTTCCCTACGATATCTTTTCTTCTAACTGCAACGTGGCGCTACCCCAGGTTTACTGGGGCGAATTCCGCATGCGCCCTGACCAGGCGCTTCAACGCAGCGTACGGGAAATGCGTGATTACGGTTTAAGTGTAGCGCCGGTAGGGCAGGCCTTTGGGAATGTTACCGGGGAACAGATCAGGGTTTTCGGTGATGAGGCCGAAGCCCTGGGCCTTTCCGGTGTTAGTTTTTGGAGCTGGCAGCACGCCACTGCCGAGATGATGCATGCCGTCAGGGTGCTGTCATTGAAGAAGGAAGAGAGCGATTGGGCAGAGAAAGCGTGGGATAGAGCGGTGGCGAAAAAGGTGCTGGATGGAACCAACCCGCGGGGAACGGTGACCCGTGAGATGCTTGCGGTTGTCCTGGATAATCTGGGTTTGCTGGAGCCGGACGTCAATGCTCCGGAAGCGCTGGAAAAGCTTGCACAGAAAGCGCGGTTTAACGCCGTGCACCCGGGCCGGGAGCAGGTGGATTTATTTCTGCTTTCTGTTATTCTCGAAAGGTTGGGAATAATTTAAAGGTTTTTAAACTGTTAATAATCATGTGGTATTATTCATATAGTGGGGATAACAGGGATACTCTGTTCCCTGTAATTTATTGGAGGTGGATGGACTGAAATCGCTTTCTGTGAAACTTACCGCAGTCGGACTGATCCTGGTTTTATTGGTGGCCGGTTTAGGTGGCCTTTTTGTTTGGGCAAACAAAAACCACCTGGACAACCTGGTGAAAACTTATGTCTTGATCAAGACCAAATCCCTCAACCGGGTGAGCACTGCGACCCTGATTGAAGGTGCCATCAAGGGGATGGTGGATGCCCTGGGTGATCCCTATTCGGTCTACCTGGACAGGACCGCCTTCCAGGAGCTAAACCTGCAAATTGAAGGTGCTTTTGGAGGGATTGGGGTTGAGATCGACCTCAACAAGGACAAGCAGCTTGTAGTGGTGGCTCCTCTTCCCGGGACGCCTGCCGACCGGGCAGGTATTAAGAGCGGCGACATCATTGCCGAAATCAATGGGAAGGATACCGCCCAGATGTCCCTGATCGAAGCGGCCGGTCTTTTGCGGGGGACTCCCGGCAGCAGCGTTTCCCTGAAGATCTGGAGGCCCCAGGAGAACCGTTACTTCAAGGTCAGCCTGCGGAGGCAGCAGATCCAGGTCCCTTCGGTTACGGGGAGGATGCTGCCCGATCACCCGGGAATCGGCTATCTTCAGGTAATGCAATTTAACCAGATGAGCACCATCCCCCAGCTGAACCGGGAACTTGCCCGAATAGAGAAGGCCGGGTACCGGGGCCTTATTCTGGACCTGAGGGGTAACCCCGGGGGGGATCTGCAAACAGCGGTAGAACTTGCCAGTTATTTTATCAAGCGCGGCCCGGTTGTCCGCATTGTACACCGCGGCGGGGTGGAGGATGTCCTGCAACCTGTTTACAGCCGCCGGGTCAAGGCCCCCCTTGTGGTCCTGGTCAATGAAGGCAGCGCCAGTGCATCTGAAATCGTGGCCGGTGCGATCAAGGACACCAAAAGCGGCACCCTGGTAGGAACGCGCACCTTTGGCAAGGGTCTTGTCCAGACCGTTTTTAACCTGGACAGAAACGTGGGAGTTAAGCTGACTACCGATAAATACCTGACCCCGAACGGTCACGACATCAACAAGAGGGGCATAGAGCCCGATGTGGTTGTAAAGCAGCCGGGCGGGACCGAAAGGGATGTGCAGCTTGAAAAGGGAGTTCAGATCCTGGAGGAGCAGCTAGGGGTGGCTGCAGAAAAGGCAGCATAGGAGGACCGGCCGATGGATTTTCCCTGGAGCCAGATCCTGCCGCAGATCGGTCAAGTTTTTCTGCGGGTGCTCACACAACCCTTTTTCTGGATGGTTATCCTCCTGGTCTGGTACCTGTATCGGCGGATGCAGAGAACCAAGGAGTCGCTTTATGGACCCGACGGCTCTGCTCTGAGAGTGGCGGCGCTCTCCGTCATTTACGGGTTGATCGGAGGACTGGTAGGGAGCCTTGTGATGATTTTTTTCGGGATTTCCATAAACGACGTGGGAATCGGTTACCTCTGGCTGCTGGCCCTGGTTCTCATGCTGTTCAGCCCCCGCTTCCTGTGCTTTTCCTACGCCGGAGGCCTGCTCGCCGTTGTTTCACTGCTGGTGGGCCACCCCCGGGTAAATATCCCGGCTTTAATGGGCCTGATTGCCGTGCTGCACCTGGTGGAGAGCGTGTTGATTCTGACCAGCGGGCATATCGATCCCCTGCCGGTCTATGTCCGCAAGGAAACAGATCGGGTCGTCGGGGCCTTTAACCTCCAGAAGTTCTGGCCAATTCCCCTGGCAGTTCTCATGGTGGTAGGGGTTCCCCACCAGATCACCGGTGAGATCATAAAAACGCCTGACTGGTGGCCGTTGATTCATCCACCGGGTGCCGGGAATGCCGGGGACCTGGTTTACGGGATCTTCCCTGTTGTGGCCGCCCTCGGCTACGGGGAGCTTGCCATCACCCGCCTGCCCCGGGAAAAGGTCAGGCGTTCGGCCTTCCATCTCGCCCTTTTCAGCCTTGTTCTGTTGGGTCTCTCCGTATACGCTTCCCGGGTCCCTCAGGCGGCGGTCTTTCCGGCCCTGTTTTCTCCTCTTGGGCACGAACTGGTAATTTACGTCGGGCGCAGAGAGGAGCTTCGGGGAAAGCCGCGGTTTGTACCACCGCATCGGGGGATGATGGTTCTGGACGTGGTTAAGGGATCTCCCGCGGAAGCAGCCGGGCTTCGTTCCGGGGACATCATCTACAGTGTGGGAGAGTTTCCAGTAAACTCCCGCGACGAATTCATCCAGGCTCTTGATCATGCAGGTACGTCCTTCTCCCTTCTTGTTGCCGGCGGCACGGGCCCTCTCAGGAGGATTCATCTGACCAGGCAAACCACCGCTCCTTTCGGGGTGATTCCTGTCCCGGAACCGGGCGATCTCCCCAATGTTAACTATATCATGGGAAGCCCCCTCCGGAATTTAGCGCGCCGTATTTTTAAGAGGTAATTCACATTCTCACCCTCTGTTTAATAAAATGTAAAAGCTGATGAGACAGGGGGTGAATGCCCGCCGGTGGAAAGGGATGGGCTTCAGTATGGGGAACGGGAATAAACACCTGTTTGCAAGCGCCCTGACAGGAAAAGGATTTCATTCTTTCTGGGGGGAGGTTCTGGCAGATTTACAACACCTTTACCTGCTGCGAGGATCCTCGCCGGGCGATAAGAGTGTATTCCTGCGCCTGGTTGGCCATGCTCTTACGGAACGCGGCTACCAGATAAATTACTGCCACAGGCCGGGGAGCCAGCTGGCTCTCGAAGGGTTGGTGGTCCGGCCTTTGAGAGCGGCAATTCTGGATCAATCCTGTACCGGATTGTATGGAGTTTCCTCTTCTCCATTCCTCCGGGTGGTTGAGATCGATCTCCCCCGGCAGGCACACCGGCCAAAGCAGGATTCCGGCGAGGAGGAACTGCAGAGCAGGTTGGAGGCCATGAGGCTTTTGGAGGAAGCTGCCAGAATATGGGAAGATACCTGTGCATTCTTTCGCCTGCATAGTGCGGGGCGTGTCTCCCATTGGCCGGGTGCCGGTTGGATGAAGGAGCTTCTCGAAAAACCATCTCGCCTCAAACATTTCTTTGCGGGGACTGTGACTGCGGAGGGGCCTGTTGACCTTATCGATCACCTTACCTCCGGCTGCAGGAAGCGGTATTTTATCAGGGGCGTTCCGGGCACGGGCGGTCCGGTTATGCAGGACGCACTGTTCCGGGGCCTGAGCCGGCACTGGGATGTTGAAGCCTATCACTCTTATATCGATCCTGGATACCTGGTAGCATTGATCTTTCCCGAGATCGGCCTGGCGGTTGTTGACGGGACGTGTGGTTTTGCACTTTCCCCTTTGCCGGGGGATATCGTCTGTGATCTTGCAGGATATCAGGGTGGGGGAAGTGCTTTTGCGCACGCGGCCAGGACAAACGGAAAACAGGCGGAACTGGACGACCTTTTAAAGGCTGCCGGGCGCGCCTTGAGACGTTCCCAGAAATCTGCGGTGCCCAGCGGGGTTTCCGGACAGGATGTTGCCGCCTTTGTCTCCAGATTCTTAAAGGAGATTGCCAATCCCTAAAAATTTTAGGTGTCAAAAAGAGCTGCAAACAGCAGCCTCTTTTTACGGCATTACATATAACTATATATTATTTGACAAATAACATATGTTTATTTATATAATTTATGTGGGGAGAACGGGGATGGTCCCCCCACGGGCTGCAAACCCGTTGGCCCAACCTGTAGAGCAGGAGGGTGTCGGTTCGATTCCGACTTCTCCCCTCCAAAAGGGAACTGCCTGCATTAGCAATTTTCCTGCGGCTGCAAGGGCTTGTTTTTGCAGCCCTTTTTCTGTGGTTTGTAGCAACAATCATCCTGTATAAAAAGCCATAGATACAGGCCTCCAAGTGGCGGGTCCGGGCCTTTTATGGTATAATCCGGGGTGAATAGACCCCGAGAGGTGTTGCAAGAGATAGCTAGAGGGGGTTAACCTCCTGGAGAAATAATGTTCCATCAGCAGTGCAGCGGGGTGAAAGCCCCATTTTTAATTGGATAGAGAATAGATGACTTGGCTTTCCTGAGAAGGTGTTTTTTTATGGCCAGATTCCAGCTGAAATCGGCCTTTGCCCCGACCGGTGACCAGCCCCAGGCGATTGCAAAGCTGAGCAAGGGGATCGCGGAAGGGGCGAAATTCCAGACACTGCTGGGGGTTACCGGCTCCGGCAAGACTTTTACCATCGCCGGGGTGATCCAGGAGATTCAGAAACCCACCCTGGTGATCGCCCCCAACAAGACGCTGGCGGCCCAGCTGTGCGGGGAGTTCCGGGAGTTTTTCCCCGATAACGCGGTGGAGTATTTCGTCAGCTACTACGATTACTACCAGCCGGAGGCATATGTCCCCCAGACGGACACTTACATAGAAAAGGACTCTTCCCTGAACGAGGAGATCGACAAGCTCCGGCACTCGGCAACCGCAGCCATCTTTGAGCGGGATGACGTGATCATCGTGGCCAGCGTCTCCTGCATCTATGGCCTGGGTTCACCGGCAGACTACCGGGACATGATGGTCTCCCTGCGCCAGGGGATGCGGATCGACCGGGACGAGGTCCTCTCCAGGCTGATCAGCATTCAGTACACGCGCAACGATTACGAATTCGAGCGCGGGCGCTTCCGGGTGCACGGTGACGTGGTGGAGATCTTCCCATCATCCTTCAGTGAGAAGGCCCTGCGGGTGGAGTTCTTCGGGGATGAAATCGAGCGCATTCTGGAGATCGACACCCTCACCGGCGAGGTCCTAGCCCGGCGCCTGCACGCCGCGATCTTTCCCGCATCCCATTACGTTACTCCACGGGACAGGCTGGAGAAGGCCTTTGCGTCCATCGAGGCCGAACTGGCCGAACGGCTGGAAGAGTTCCGCTCCGAAGGGAAGCTGCTGGAGGCCCAGCGACTGGAGCAGCGTACCCGCTACGACCTAGAGATGATGCGGGAGGTTGGGACCTGCAAGGGGATCGAAAACTATTCACGGCACCTGACCGGGCGCAAACCGGGGGAGCCTCCTTACTGCCTCCTTGACTTTTTCCCGCAGGACTTTCTGGTGGTGATCGACGAATCCCACATCACGGTGCCTCAGATTCACGGGATGTACGCCGGGGACTACAGCAGGAAGAAAACCCTGGTGGACTTCGGCTTCCGGCTCCCTTCAGCCATGGACAACCGTCCCCTGCGTTTCGAGGAGTTTATCGAAAAGGCACCGCAGATCATCTTCGTGTCCGCCACTCCCGGGCCCTACGAGCTGGAAAACAGCAGCCGGGTGGTGGAGCAGATCGTGCGGCCGACCGGACTGGTAGACCCGGAGGTGGAAGTTCGCCCTGCCCGCGGCCAGGTGGACGACCTCGTGGAGGAGATAAGGTTGCGGGTGGCAAAGCAGCAGCGGGTCCTGGTTACCACCCTGACCAAGAAGATGGCGGAGGACCTGACCGAATACCTCCGGGAGCTGGACATCAAGGTGCGCTACCTGCACTCGGACATCAATGCCCTGGAGCGGATGGAGATCCTGCGCGACCTCCGGCTGGGGGTTTTTGACGTGCTGGTGGGCATCAACCTCCTGCGGGAGGGCCTCGACCTGCCCGAGGTTTCCCTGGTGGCCATCCTGGATGCCGACAAGGAGGGGTTCCTGCGCTCGGAACGCTCCCTCATTCAGACCATCGGGCGGGCGGCGCGCAACGCCGAGGGGAAGGTGATCATGTACGCCGATGCGGTCACCGATTCCATGCAGCGCTCCATCGACGAAACGAACAGGAGGCGCTCCATCCAGATGGAATACAACCGGAGGCACGGCATCACCCCCCGCACCATCCAAAAGGCAGTGCGGGGGATCCTGGAGATCACCTTACCGGTAGAGGTGGCCGAGGAGAAGGGCCTTTACCGGACGGGCAAGCCCTTGAAAGACATGACCAGGCAGGAAATAGAACAGATGATTTCCAGGCTGGAGCAAGAGATGCGCAAGGCGGCCCGGGAACTGGCCTTCGAGAGGGCTGCCGAGGTCCGCGACCTGATCATAGAACTGCGCAAGGAAATGATGGGCCGCCCCCGGGGCGGCAGGAAGAAGGATGTGGAAGAGGATACGGCTATCAAAGGGAGGCGTAAAAGGACGGCATGGACAAGATCGTCATCAGGGGAGCGCGCGTCCACAACCTGAAAAACATCGATGTCGAGATACCCCGCGGGAAACTGGTGGTGATCACGGGTCTTTCCGGGTCCGGCAAGTCCTCCCTCGCCTTTGACACCATTTACGCCGAGGGACAGCGGCGCTATGTGGAATCCCTCTCCGCCTACGCCCGCCAGTTTCTCGGCGTTGCCGACAAGCCCGACGTGGACTACATCGAGGGGCTTTCGCCGGCCATCTCCATTGACCAGAAATCCGGGAGCAGGAACCCCCGTTCAACGGTCGGGACGGTAACGGAGATCTACGATTACCTCAGGCTGCTTTTCGCCCGGATCGGCAAGCCCCACTGCCCACACTGCGGGCGGCCGGTTACCCGGCAGACCGTATCCCAGATGGTGGACCAGCTAATGGCCTACCCGGAGGGGACCAGGCTTCAAATCCTGGCCCCGCTGGTGCGCGGCAAAAAGGGGGAGCACCAGAAGGTGTTTTCCGACGTTCAGAAGAGGGGCTTTGTCAGGGTGCGGGTGAACGGTGAGGTCCGGGAGCTGGACGAGGAGATCGCCCTTGACAGGAACAAAAAGCACAACATCGAGGTGGTGGTGGACCGGCTGGTGGTGCGCCCCGGCCTGGAACGCCGCCTGGCCGACTCCCTGGAGACCGCCCTGGAGTTGGGGGAGGGAACGGTCATCGCCGACATCCAGGGGGGCGATGACCTGGTGTTCAGCCAGAACTTTGCCTGCCCCGAGTGTGGGATCGGGCTGGCCGAGATCACCCCGCGCCTGTTTTCCTTCAACAGCCCTTACGGCGCCTGCCCGGCCTGTTCCGGATTGGGATACCGGCTGGAGGTGGATCCGGAACTGGTGGTTGACCCGGAGCGCTCCGTCCGGGAAGGAGCTTTGCTGCCCTGGACCCGCTCCACCCAGCATTATTACCCCCAGATGATCCGGACGGTTTTGGAGCATTACGGCTGCGGGTGGGATGTTCCTTTCCGGGAACTGCCTCCCGAAGTCCAGCATGTTCTCCTGTACGGCAGCAATGAACGGTTCCGGTTCCGCTACGAGGACGGCTTCGGGCAGACGAGGGTCTGGTACGGGCAGTTTGAGGGGGTGATCCCACACCTGGCGCGCCGCTACAAGGAGACCGACTCCGAGGACGTCCGCCTTGAGATCGAGGAATTTATGACCTCCCGGCCCTGCCCCGAGTGCCAAGGGGCGAGGCTGCGGCCTGAGACCCTTGCCGTTACCGTTGGAGGCAAAAACATCGCGGAGGTGTGCGGGCTCACCGTACTCGAAGCCCGGGACTTTTTTCGGGGTTTGGATTTGACCCCCCGGGAGGAGAGAATCGCCCACCAGGTCTTGAAGGAGATCGACAACCGCCTGGGCTTTCTGGTAAACGTCGGGCTGGATTACCTGACCCTGGACCGGCCGGCCGGGACCCTGGCGGGCGGGGAGTCCCAGCGCATTCGCCTGGCAACCCAGATCGGCTCCGGGCTGGTAGGGGTGCTGTATATCCTCGACGAGCCCAGCATCGGATTGCATCCGAGGGACAACACAAGGCTCATCAACACCCTGAAGGATCTCAGGGACCTGGGCAACACCCTGATCGTGGTGGAGCACGACGAGGAAATGATGCTCAGCGCGGACGAGATCATCGACATCGGGCCCGGGGCCGGGGTGCACGGAGGTGAAGTGGTTGCCCAGGGCACCCTGGAAGAGATCATGCGGGTGCCGGAGTCGATTACCGGCCAGTACCTGAGCGGGAAGCGCCAGATCCCGGTCCCTTCGGCACGGCGCAAGCCGGGTGACCGGTGGCTGGAGGTGTTTGGTGCCCGCGAGCACAACTTGAAGGATATCAACGTGGCCATCCCCCTGGGCCTGTTTGTCTGCATCACCGGTGTATCCGGTTCCGGCAAGAGCACCCTCCTGGAGGAGATCATCTATAAAGCCCTGGCACAGCGGCTGAATGGAGCCCGCTTCCGCACCGGTGACTTCGATGAGATCCGGGGAGTCAATCACCTGGACAAGGTGATCAAGATCGACCAGTCCCCCATCGGGCGCACGCCGCGCTCCAACCCGGCGACCTATACGGGCACTTTCGACGGGATCAGGGAGTTGTTTGCCCTGACGCCGGAGGCCAAAATGCGGGGCTACAGGCCGGGCCGCTTCAGCTTCAACGTGCGCGGCGGCCGCTGCGAGGCCTGCCGCGGCGACGGGATCATCAAGATCGAGATGCACTTCCTCCCGGACGTCTACGTTCCCTGCGAAGCCTGCAAGGGGAGCCGGTATAACCGGGAGACCCTGGAGGTCAAGTACAAGGGGAAAAGCATTGCCGAGGTGCTCGACATGACGGTCAGCGAGGCCTGCGAGTTTTTCCGGAACATACCGAAGATCAGCCGGAAGCTCGAGACCCTGTATGATGTGGGGTTGGGCTATATCAAGCTCGGCCAGCCAGCCACAACCCTTTCCGGGGGAGAGGCGCAGCGGGTTAAGCTGGCCACAGAGCTGTCGCGGCGCAGCAACGGGCGCACCCTCTATATCCTGGACGAGCCGACCACCGGGCTGCACAAGGAGGATATCCGGCGGCTCTTGATCATCCTTGACCGCCTCGTGGAAACGGGCAACACGGTGGTGGTGATCGAGCACAACCTGGATGTAATCAAGACCGCAGACTATATTATCGATTTGGGGCCCGAGGGAGGAGAGAGGGGCGGACGGGTTGTCGCCGCCGGTACACCGGAGGAAATAGCATCCTGCCCCGATTCCTATACCGGGCAATATTTGCGAAGAGTGTTGGGAATGTCTGAAAGGCCAAGGAAAGTGGTGAAAACCGCTACGTAATAGTTAAATTTAAACGCTTGCTCCGGTACTACGGTTGGGTTTGGAACGATCGGAAGCTGCCGGCTTTCGCAACCTTCAGGGGCCGCTGCGGAGGTGTTTCGGTGGCTTCTCACCCTAGATCGGCGCCGTTTGGGCAGCTAAGTGCGTCGCTTTGCTGAAAAACCGGCCGCATCTTATATGGCGGTATCGGTAGATGATGGTTATTTAAAACGGTGGGAAGGGAAATGAAGACAGAGCTGGAACTTGTTCCCGAAAGGCCGGGTGTCTATCTTTTCCGCAACCAGGCGGGTGCGGTGATCTACGTCGGCAAGGCGGTTTCCTTGAAGAACCGCCTTCGTTCTTATTTCCAGGGGAAGGGGCACGGCGAGCGGGTCCGGCGGCTCGTGGAGGAGGCCGCCCGTTTCGAGTACATCGTCACCGACTCCGAAGTGGAGGCCCTCATCCTGGAGTGCAACTTAATCAAGGAATACCGGCCGAAATACAATATCAATTTGAAAGATGACAAATCCTACCCCTATCTGCGGATAACTGCCGACCGGTTCCCGCGGGTGATGATCACCCGCAACCTGGTCAGGGACGGGTCGCGCTACTTCGGCCCCTATCCCGACGTCAGCGCGGTCAGGGAGACCGTCAGGCTGCTGCGCAGGCTCTTTCCCTTCCGTTCCTGTTCAGACAAATCCCTCGTCCCGCGCAGCAGGCCGTGCCTGAACGCCCAGATCCGGCAGTGCCTGGCGCCCTGTACCGGGAGCGTCTCGCCCGAGGCCTACCGGGAAGTGATCGACCAGCTTGTGCTTTTTCTGGAGGGGAACACCCGGGAGGTGGAAAAGCGGCTGGAGAGACAGATGCAGGAGGCCGCCCGGGCCCTGGACTTCGAGAGGGCGGCCCGGATCCGGGACCAGCTGGCAGCCCTGCGCAGGGTTCGGGAACAGCAGCGGGTTGCCAGCGCCTCCGGCCCGGACCAGGACGTCCTGGCGGTGGGTAGTTACCTGAACGAGGAGTGCGTCCTGCTCTTCCGGGTCCGGGGAGGCAAGGTTGTGGCGGAGGAGCATTACTTCCTGACGGGAACGGAAGGGCTTGCCCCGGGAGAGGTGCTGGGGTCTTTCATGAAACAGTATTACAACCCCGGCAGGGATATACCTGCCACCGTGCTGGTGAGCCACCCGCTCCCCGAGGCGAACCTCCTGGCTGAGTGGCTCAGAAGGCTGCGGGGAGGGAAGGTGGAGATCCGCCACCCGAGGCGCGGCAGAGGGAGGGAACTGGTCCGGCTAGCCCTGGAAAACGCCACCCTCAAGGCAGAGCGGCACAACAGGCGCACCCTGCAGTCCCGGGAGAAGGGGCGCGCTCAGGTGCTGGAACTCCAGAACGCCCTGGGGCTGAAGAGGTATCCCCGCAGGCTGGAGTGTATTGACATTTCTCACTTCGGTGGTCAGGAGACGGTGGGCTCGCTGGTATGTTTCAGCGACGGGCAGCCGGACAAGAAGGGCTACCGGCACTACAGGATTCGCAACGGTGCACCGGGGGACGACTACGCCGCGGTTCAGGAAGTGGTAAGGCGCCGCCTCGGCCGCGCCCCCCAGGATCCTCTTCCCGACCTCCTGGTGATCGACGGGGGCAGGGGGCAGCTGCACGCCGCGGAGGCCGTTCTGCGCCAGATGAACTGCACGGAAGTGGAACTGGCGGCCCTGGCGAAAGAGGAAGAGCAGATCTTCTGTCCGGGGCGCATCGCCCCGATCCGCCTCCCCCGCAGCCACCCGGGGCTGCAACTTCTACAGCAGGCCCGGGACGAGGCGCACCGGTTTGCCCACTCATACCAGGAAAAGCTGCGTCGCAAGAAGGCAAATGCCTCTCTCCTCGGAGAGGTACCGGGGATCGGGAAAAAGAGGCAGGCCGTCCTCCTGAAACACTTCGGTTCCCTGGCACGCATCCGGGAAGCAAGCCTGGAAGACCTGGCGGCCGTGCCGGGCATGAACAGGAAAGCGGCGGCGGCCCTGTACGATTACCTGCATGGTGAGGAGGCGAAAGAATGAGCAATATCAAACTGGTTGCCATAGATCTGGATGACACCCTCCTCCGGGACGATCTGACCATCTCCCGGCGGACGCAGGCCGTGTTAAAAAGAGTAAGGAAGATGGGGATTGCGGTGACCCTGGCTACAGGCCGGATGTTCCCCTCCGCAAGGCCCTATGCGGAAATGCTCGGTTTCGACATCCCCCTCATCACCTACCAGGGTGCCCTGGTTAAAAACGCCCTGTCCGGAGAGGTCGTCTATCACCGCCCCCTTTCCCCGGAGGTGGCCCGCCGGGTGATCGCCTTTGGGCGTGAGAAAAAGATGCAGGTCAATTTTTACCTGAACGACAGGTTATATGTGGAGAGGATCACCCCTCAGGGTGAGCATTATGCCTCCCTGGCGGGCGTGCCCTTTAACCGGGTATCCGACCTGGAGGAACTTCTTGTACAGGGGGCTCCCATGAAGCTTCTGATGATCGAGGAGGAGCCGGTGATCGATACTTATTTCGCAGAGCTCAGGGAAATCCTGGATGCCGAAAGGCTTGTGGCACATCTTACCAAGTCAAAGCCTCTTTACCTGGAAGTGAGCCACCCGGACGCTACAAAGGGCGTTGCCCTGCGGGAACTGGCCGCTTGGCTGAAGGCGGAGAGGGAAGAGATCATGGCCTTCGGGGACAGCTTCAACGACCTGGAAATGCTTGAGTTTGCCGGGATCGGGGTGGCCGTGGCCAACGCCCGTCCCGAAGTGCGCAGCCGCGCCCGTTATGTTACCTCCTCCAACAACGATGACGGCGTGGCCGAAGCCCTTGAGAAGCTCGTCCTCAGCTAACTGTTTTTCCCTGGCAAAGGCAAGAAAGATAAAATAATCGGATAAAATAGAGCATATACGGTAAAGTGGTGGGTAGGATCATGAATCTCGTACTGGCTGTTGACCTGGGCGGTACCAAGATATACTCGGCCCTCGTTGGGCCGGGTGAACGGATCCTCAGGAGGGATGTGCGTCCTACGGAAGCTGCCCTCGGACAAAAGCGGGTGATTGCCAACATCCTGGCCAGCCTGGAGGCGGTGACTCCTGCCGGCCCCCTGCGGGAGGGAGCCGTCATGGCCCTGGGGGTGGGAGCGCCGGGCCCCCTGGACCCCGTGACGGGGCGGATCATTTTCGCCCCCAACCTGCAGTGGCGCAATGTAAATTTAAAGGAGATCCTGCAGGACGCCCTGGGGCTTCCGGTTTTTCTGGAGAATGACGCCAATCTCGCCGCCCTGGCGGAGCACCTTTACGGGGCAGGCCGCGGGCATGACCACATCGTTTATATTACGGTCAGCACCGGGGTGGGTGGAGGCCTCATCCTCAACGGGGATATCTATTCCGGTGCCTTCGGCGGTGCGGGTGAGATCGGGCACATGGTGGTGGCCCCCGGCGGGCCGGCCTGTTCCTGCGGGAACAGAGGGTGCCTTGAGGCTGTGGCATCGGGACGGGCCATTAAGCAGAGAGCCATGGAGTTGATTGCTGCCGGAAACGGTAATAAAATCCTGCAGGTGGCCGGAGGGTCTCCCGAGGAGGTGGATGCTCCTGCAGTTACCCGGGCGGCGCAGGAGGGGGACCCAGAAGCAAAGGAAATTCTGGAAACGGCAGGGCGCTACCTGGGAATGGCAATTGCCAACATCTGCACCCTGCTTAACCCCTCCCTGTTTGTGGTCGGTGGAGGAGTTGCCCGCGGGGCGGGGATGTTGCTCCTGGACCCGGTGGAAAAAGAGGCTCATCTTCGCGTTCTGCCTGCCTTCAGGGAATCGTTGAAAATCGTCCCGGCGGCTTTGCTGGGCCGGGCGGGGGTATTGGGGGCAGCTGCCTATGCCCGGCGAAAACTGGCAGAGAGGGGTTAGTGAGATTCCATTGGTTTGTGTTGGGTTATAATCCGGCGAAAGGAGTATGGGAATGGACCGCGAACTGGAAAGGATTTTGGATGACGGCAGTGTTCTGCAGGAGAGAGATCCTGACGGAATGCTGGAAACCCTGGCCGGCCTCCCGGAGCAGTGCGAGGCGGCATTGCGGTTGGGATATGAGGCTCCACTTCCCGACCTGAAAAAGCCGCGTCAGGTAGTCATGGGCGGGCTGGGTGGTTCTGCCATCGGCGGCGACCTGGTGCGGGTTCTGGTGGCCCGGCAGGCGAGGGTCCCTGTGGCGGTTGTCCGGGATTACCTGTTGCCGGCTTATGTGAATGAGGAAACCCTCGTCTTTCTGACCAGCTATTCCGGCAATACGGAAGAGACCCTGAGCGCCTACGAGGATGCGGGAAGAAAAGGGGCGGGGCGTATTGTCCTGACCACGGGTGGAAAGCTGGCGGAACTTGCCCGGAGAGACGGTGTTCCCTTGATCAGGGTGCCGGCAGGCCTTCCTCCCCGATCATCCGTAGGTTATCTCTCTTTGCCGGTGCTCCTGGTGCTCGCCCGTTTAGGCATTATTTCCTTTGAGGAAGAGGCCGGAGAGGAACTTGTGGAGATCTTACGCAGAACCCGGGAGGAGCTGGAGCCTGCGACTCCCAGGGAGAAGAACCGGGCGAAGGATCTGGCCCTGCGCCTTTACGGCAGGATCCCGGTGGTTTACGGCTCCGGCTATACCACCGAGGTGGTCGCCACCCGCTGGAAGGGGCAGATCAACGAAAACGCCAAGGCTCTTGCCTACTGCAACGTGTTTCCCGAAATGAACCACAATGAAATCGTCGGGTTTGAGGCCCCGCCGGAGCTCCTGCGCTCGCTGGCGGTGATTTTCCTCCGCGATAACGCCGACCACCCGAGGGTGCAGGCGCGCATCGAGATCACCAAAGGCCTGATTGCGGATAAGGTTGCCGGAATCGACGAGTTCCGGGGAGAAGGCTCTACTTTGCTGTCCAGGATCTTTTCATTGATATACCTCGGCGACTACACCAGCGTTTACCTGGCTCTTCTCTACGGAATTAATCCCAGGCCGGTGGCGGTCATCGACCACCTGAAAGGCGAACTGAATAAGATCCTTTGACCTGCACTGAAAATACATCGAATACACCCGCCGGTCTACTGCTCGACTCCCGATTCCAGGCCGGACAGGACGACGGCTCGCTTCGGGACAGCTCTGGGTTCAGGCGAAATTTAAACACTCGCTCCCGGACTCCGGTTGAACTCGCCCTAAGACTCGTCGCAGACGGCAGCCGACCGGCTCCTATGACGGCATCCATGCCGCAGAGTCGCCTATCTCGACATCCTGTCTCGATTCGGCTGCCGTTAGCTGTTCCTCGTCAAGGGCGAGGTAACAACCTCCGTAGGTCGCTCATTGTTCTTAAATTTCGCCTCAGGATGAAGTACTCGCATCCCGACCTGTCATCCTCGCTTCGCCTGTCCTGTTACCCGGCCTTCCATAGGTCGCCCAGCACTCACTGCTGCTTCGTAAGCTGAAGAAGACAAAAAACAGAATTACTAAATAAAGGCCGATTCTGAAACAGAGTTTTGGTGAGTGCTGGGTCGCGCGCCGGTAGACCCGTCGGGTATTTTCACAAGGGCAAGATAACAGCCTCCGCAGGGCCGCTCCGGCTGCAAGGATAACCTGGTTTTCACCTTCTGTTGCACCAAAGGTTTGGGGGATGCCTTTCCTCATTATTCATCTCCGGTGGTGCCGCCCACCGCGGCATGCTGTCTGGCAAGAATAACTGAGTCATGTTAAACTGTTTTTGAGAGGTTAGTTATTGAGGGGGGAGGAGCACCATGCAGGAGGCCGGAGACATCCGTCTGGTGATCGTGACCGGACTTTCGGGAGCGGGAAAGACCCAGGCCATCAGGTGTCTGGAGGACCTGGGCTTCTTTTGCGTAGACAACCTTCCGGCGATGCTGATCCCCAAGATTACGGAACTGTGCCAGCAGTCCGGGGGAAAGGTTAAACGAGTTGCCCTGGTGATCGACGTGCGCGGCCTTTTCTTTGATTCCCTGAGCGAGGAACTGAAGAAGCTCAGCAAGCAGGGGATCAAGTACGAGATCCTTTTTCTGGAGGCCTCGGATGCCGTCCTGGTGCGCCGCTTCAAGGAAACCCGCAGGCAGCACCCGTTGGGCGAAGACGGCTCCGTCCTGGAGGCCATCCGTTCCGAGAGGGTGCGGCTCCAGGAACTGCGCGGGTTGGCCAACATCATCATTGACACCTCAGACATGACGCCGCGCCTTCTGAAGGAAAACCTCTGCCAGTTGTTCAGGGTAGTTGACGACACCCGGCCGATCACCATCAGCCTGCTGTCCTTTGGCTATAAATACGGCATCCCTCTGGATGCAGACCTGGTGATCGATGTGCGTTTCCTCCCCAATCCCAACTACGTGGAGGAGCTAAAGCACCTGACGGGGCTCGATCCTGCCGTATCCCGCTACGTTTTCTCCCACCCGGTTACAAAAAGCTTTATGCGCCGCTTCGTCAGCCTGGTGCAGTTCCTGATCCCCAACTACGTCAAGGAAGGCAAAACCCATCTGGTCATTGCCATCGGCTGCACGGGAGGGCAGCACAGGTCGGTGGCGATCGTGGAAAGGCTGGGCGAACTGCTCAGGCGCAGCTACCGGCTTCAACTGCACCACCGGGATTTACCCCACGTACGGGCGGTGAAGCCGGCATGAATTACCGGAAAGTTGCCGGCCTTATCCGTCAGATATCCCGCCGCTACTTCCTGCGGCGCGGCCCCCGTATCGTTGCCCTGGGGGGAGGGACCGGCCTTCCCGTGCTGCTGCGCGGCATAAAGGAATACACCGATAACATTACGGCCATCGTTACCGTTGCGGATGACGGTGGAAGCTCCGGAAGGCTGCGGGGAGAATTCGGCATCCTGCCGCCCGGGGACATCCGCAACTGCCTGATCGCTCTGGCGGAGACGGAAACACTGATGGACAGGTTGTTCCGGTACCGTTTCGGGCAGGGGAAAGAGCTGGCGGGCCACAGCCTGGGGAACCTGCTGATCACAGCCCTGGTGGACATCGCCGGCGATTTTCAAAACGCCGTCAAAGAGGCCAGCAAGGTTCTCAAGGTCCGCGGCCGGGTGCTTCCGTCCACTCTGAACCAGGTGGTGCTGCACGCCGAGCTTGCGGACGGAACCCTGATCAGCGGTGAAAGCAATATCTCCCATGCCCATGCGCCGATCAAGAGGGTTTTTCTCACACCGGAGGAGTGCCCCCCGGTGCCGGAAGCCATTGAAGCCATAGCCCAGGCCGACCTGATTTTGCTGGGGCCGGGAAGCCTGTATACCAGCGTTCTTCCCAACCTGCTGGTAAAAGAGATCGCGGCTGCCGTGAAGAGGTCGCGGGCATTGAAGTGCTATATCTGCAACTGCATGACCCAACCGGGTGAGACTACAGGATACACGGCATCCCAGCACCTGCGGGCCATCTACGATCACGTGGGGCGCGGCTGGATCGATTTTTGCCTGGTAAACACCCAGGTGATCTCCCAGGAGAAAAGAAAGAATTATGCTCAACAGGGAGCTGCTCCGGTTGTCGTGGACGTTCCGGAATTGGTTAAACTGGGAGTAAGTTTGGTGGCGGCTGATCTTTTAGAGGAAAACGAACTGGTCCGGCACGATCCCCATAAACTGGCCCGTGCAGTGATGTACCTGGTTGGAAAAGGATGAGAGCCGATGTCATTTACCGAACAGGTAAAAAACGAGGTTGCCCGGATTATACCGGAACGGGGTTGCTGCCTCCGGGCGGAACTGGCAGCCCTGGCCCGGGTCTCGGGTAGCCTGCAGATCGGGCACCACCCCGGCACCCTGCTGCTGGCCACCCCCAAAGCTGTAATCGCCAGAACAATTTTTAAGCTTACCAAGAGACTGGGCTGGCAGGCAACCGTTACGCTGCGTCATTATACCCGTCCCCGGTGTTACCACGTTTTTGTGGTTGAGCTTCCCGTTCAGCAGGGGAATCTCTCCGTTCTCCGGGAACTCGGACTGGTCGACCGGAAAAACAGAATAAAAGAACGCCTCGACACCAGAGTCCTGGACCGGGCATGCTGCCGCCGGGTATTTTTAAGGGGCTGTTTCATGGGAAGCGGTTTTATCAGCAATCCGGATCACTCTTATCAACTGGAGTTTAACCTGAATACCGACGAGGCTGCGAGAGAAGTAGTCACAACCCTCCTCCGCTTCGGTCTTGCACCAGGTCTGAGGGAGCATAACGGCAGGTATGTGGTTTACCTGAAAGAAGCCGATCAGATCGGGGAGTTTCTGCGGGTAATCGGAGCAGTGCAGGGAGTGCTTGGTTACGAAAACAGCCGTATTTTGAAGGATATGCGAAACAGGGTGAACAGGCTGGTTAACTGTGAGACGGCCAACCTGAAAAAAACGGTGGATACAGGCCTCAAACAGGTGGAGATGATCAAGGAGATCGAGGAACGGGTCGGACTTGCATCCCTGCCCCCCAAGCTGCGTGAGCTTGCCGAACTCCGTCTCCGCCACCCTGAAGCCAGTCTTACAGAACTCGGCAGACTGCTGGGCAAGCCGGTGGGCAAGTCCGGCGTCAACCACCGCATGCGGGAACTGCGGCGTATCGCCGAACAAATACGGAACGAAAAAAAGTCTGAGGTGAAGGTATAGAATGCTCTGGAGGCTGATCCGCCGGTATTTCATCACAGGCATCTTTGTCCTTTTGCCTGTCATTATAACCGGCTACATCCTGGTTTTCGCCTTTAAGCTGGTAGATGGTATCCTGCGAAATCTGATCGAATATTATATCGGCCGCCCTGTGCCCGGACTGGGCTTCCTGATCATGCTCGCTCTCGTCTTCCTGGCCGGACTCTTTGGCACCAATGTGGTGGGGAGAAAACTCCTGGCCCTGGGGGAAGAAATACTGCGGCGCATTCCTGTTGTCAAGAGTATTTACACGGTTGCCAAGCAGGTGATGGAGGCGGTCACGATGCAGCAGCGGGGCGTTTTTCGGCACGCAGTGCTGGTGGAATACCCGCGGCGGGATATTTATTCTATCGGTTTCATTACCGGGGAAGCACCTGCCGAAATAAGCAGGGAAGCCGGTGAAGATCTGCTAAACGTATTTATGCCTGCATCCCCTCCCACCCAGGGGGTTTTAATCATGGTACCACGCAAGGACGTTCGCATTCTGGAGATGAGTGTAGAAGACGGGCTGAAGCTGCTTCTATCCGGAGGGATCGTTGCTCCTCCTTCATACCAGAAAAGAGCAAGGGATTTTGGGGGTGAGGATATTCCGGTCTACAGGCGCCAGACCTTCCACTCCGGTTAAGTTTAAGTTTATCACTGTAAAAATCGCATGGGGTGTTGACAGGTAAGCAGGAATCCTGCGAAATCGGTCGAAATTTTAGCTTAAAAGGGAGGGGGGTCTTTTCGATGCATCTAGGTTACGGTCTCAACCTTGAACAAACCCAAAAGCTGATCATGACACCGGAACTGCGCCAGGCCATCACCGTTCTCCAGCTGTCTGCCGCAGAACTCGTCCAGTACATTGAAAATGCAATGCTGGAGAATCCTCTCCTTGAGGTTCCCGAGGAGCTGGATACCGAGGACAACGATATCCCGGAACGAACCAGGGCCGACGAATTTACAAGTGATTGGTGCGACTACCTGTCGGAGTGTGGGCACTTTGACCGCACCCTGGATAGGGCCTGGGCTGAACAGGACGACGGGGAACGCGCCGGTTTCGAGCACTTTGTCTCCCAGGCACCGAGCCTCCATGAATATCTGACTCTGCAGCTGCATCTCGCCATATCTGATCCCACGCTCCGTAAAATCGGTGAATTCCTCATTGGAAATATCAACGACCAGGGGTATCTCCAGATCGGCCTGGAAGAGGTCCAGAAAATGTGCGGTTTTCCTCTTGCAAGCATAGAACGGGTCCTGCACGTAATCCAGACCTTCGATCCTCCCGGAGTGGGCGGGCGCGATCTCTCCGAATGCCTCCTGATCCAGCTGGAGCAGCGCGGCCAGCGCACGCCCGTCATCGAAAAACTGGTGCGCTTTTTCCTGGGTGACCTGGCCAGCGGCAAACTGCAAAAGATCGCCACTGCCCTGGGGGTGACGGTTCAGGAAGTCCAGATGATGGCCGATCTGATTAAGTCCCTGGACCCAAAACCCGGTCGTAACTTTTCCCGTACGGGGGATACCCGTTATATCATTCCCGATGTGGTTGTGGAAAAAGTCGACGGGGAGTATGTTGTTATTGTCAATGACATTTCTGTACCGCGTTTAATGATCAATAAAACCTACCAAACCCTCTTGAAACAGAAAGAAAGCTGCGATCCGGCGACGGCGCAGTTTATTGAAAACAAGTTGAAGTCGGCGATCTGGCTGATCCGCAGCATCGAGCAGCGGCGCCTGACCCTGTATCGGGTCGTCCAGTGCATTGTGGACCATCAGAAGGAATTCCTGGAACGCGGTGTTAAGTACCTCAAACCCCTGACCCTCAAGCAGATTGCCGGTGTATCGGGGCTTCATGAATCCACCGTCAGCAGAACCATTGCCAACAAGTATGTCCAGACCCCGCAGGGTGTGTTTGAATTGAAATTTTTCTTTAACAGCGGAGTGGCAAACGTCCTGGAGGGCGAAATGGTTGCTGCGGAGAGCATCAAGCGCATGCTGAAGGAACTGGTGGAGAAGGAAGATGCCCGCAAACCGTTGAGCGATCAGCAGCTTTGCGAACTGCTGCAGGCGAAGGGGATCAACATTGCCAGGAGAACCGTAGCAAAGTACAGACAGGAGATCGGCATTCCTCCCGTCCGGCAGCGAAAACGGTTTACATAAAAGGAAAATCGAAATATGCTTTTACGCTGAACAGGGAGGCTTCTTCTGACCCAAATGGGGCCCAAACGAGCCCTTATTTTTTATTTCTCCGGCTTTCAGCTTTTCCGGCCCGGTTGGGTTGCATTGCCAGCGATATAGTATATAATTTTATTGTAATGTTATATATTATTTGCCCGGATCTTATAATTAGGTGACGTCATTTTTGATTAACAAATTCCGGTTGCCTTTACGAGTTGGCAGCCGGAGGGGACGGAGGGGAATGGTGATGCCTTATAGAACCGGCTAGTTTTTTGCATACTAAATATTAAGGTGATTTTCTGTACATTAAAATAGAGGAGGCTAAACAATGGCGGTTAAAGTGGGTATCAACGGTTTTGGGAGAATCGGAAGGCTTGTCCTGCGTGCGGCATTGGAGAAGCCGGAGCTTGAGATAGTGGCGGTGAACGACCTCACCGATTCCAGGACGAATGCCCACCTTTTCAAGTACGATTCTGTGCACGGACCCTTTCACGGCACTGTAGAGGCGACAGATGACGCCATCGTCATCAACGGCAAGAGTATCAGGGTGTTATCTGAGAAGGACCCGGCCAACCTGCCGTGGAAGGATTTAGGTGTCAGCATAGTGATCGAGGCGACTGGAAAATTCACCGACGCAGAGAAGGCTGCCGCCCACCTCAAAGCCGGGGCGAAAAAGGTCATTATTACCGCGCCGGGCAAGAAAGAGGACATCACCATCGTCATGGGTGTCAATGAGAATAAATACGATCCCGCCAGGCATCACATCATATCCAATGCATCCTGCACCACTAACTGCCTTGCCCCCGTTGTGAAGGTGCTCCACGATAACTTCGTGGTAAAGCGCGGTCTCATGACCACAACCCATGCCTACACCAACGACCAGCGGATTCTCGACCTGGCCCACAAGGACCTGCGCCGGGCGCGTGCCGCCGCCCTCTCCATGATTCCGACCACCACCGGAGCGGCCAAGGCGGTGACCCTGGTGCTCCCGGAGCTGACGGGAAAGCTAACCGGCATCGCCGTCAGGGTGCCGACTCCGAATGTATCTCTGGTGGATTTTGTCTGCGAGGTCGAAAAACCGGCGACGGTGGAGGCTATCAATAAAGCCTTTAAAGACGCGGCGGCGGGCCCGATGAAAGGCATCCTGGCCTATAACGATGAGCCCCTTGTTTCCAAGGACTTCAACGGTGATTCCCATTCCTCCATTTTCGATGCCACCTGCACCATGGTGATGGATGAAACCCTTGTCAAGGTCTTTGCCTGGTACGACAATGAATGGGGCTACTCCTGCCGGGTCGTCGACTGTACCCTGTATGTGGCATCCAAAGGGCTTTAAGGGGGGGCAGTGGATGAGCCTGAAGACGATCAGGGATATTTCATTAAAAGATAAAAGGATCCTGGTGCGGGTTGATTTCAACGTTCCTGTCGATGAACAGGGGCGGGTGACGGACGATGCCAGGATCAGGGCCACCCTTCCCACGATCCGCTACATACTGGATCAGGGGGCAAAGGCGATCCTGATGAGCCATCTGGGGCGCCCCAAGGGAAAGGTTGTGGAGAAGCTTCGCATGAACGACGTGGCCAGGCGGCTCGGTGAACTTTTGGGCAAAGAGGTGCAGAAGGCGGACGACTGCATAGGGCCCGAAGTAGAGCAGGCCGTGTCCCGGCTCAGGCCCGGGGATGTGCTCCTGCTGGAAAACCTGCGCTTCCATCCGGAGGAGGAGGCCAATGACCGGGAATTTGCGCGCAAGCTGGCCTCCCTGGGGGATGTTTATGTAAACGATGCCTTTGGCACCGCCCATCGCGCCCACGCCTCCACCGCCGGCGTAGCGGAGTTCCTCCCGGCCTATGCCGGGTTCCTGATGGAAAAGGAGGTCAAGGCCCTGGGCGGCATATTATCCGATCCCGGGCGTCCTTTCATCGCGGTGCTGGGAGGGGCCAAGGTTGCCGACAAGATCGGTGTTTTGAAGAACCTGGTGGAGAAGGTGAACGGCTTCCTGCTGGGGGGAGGTATGGCAAACACCTTCCTGCGGGCGGAAGGGTATTCCCTGGGTGACTCCCTGGTGGACGAGGAGCACGTGGAGTTTGCCGGAGAGTTTCTCGACGGTGTGCGGCGGAGGGGTATCGAGGTGGAGCTTCCCGTCGATCTGGTAATAGCCCGGGACGGCGACGAAGCCGCCACAAAAGTGGTCAGCCCGCGGGAGGTGCCGGAGGGCTGGCGGGCCCTGGACATCGGGCCGAAGACCGTCGAGCGCTTCACCCTGATCCTGGGGAATGCAAGGACCGTTTTCTGGAACGGGCCGCTCGGCCTGTTTGAAAAAGATGCCTTCGCCCGCGGCAGCGAGGCGATTGCCCGTGCCCTGACCCGCCCGGGTATCGTTTCCGTGGTGGGCGGCGGTGATACGCTGGCCGTTCTGGAGAAGTTCGGCCTGGCGGATAAGGTCACCCATGCCTCCACCGGTGGCGGGGCATCCCTGGAATTCCTGGAGGGCAGGGAACTCCCGGGTGTCGCAGTTCTGGAAAAAGAATAAGGCATGCCCGGGACCAAGAGAGGAGCAGGAGAGATGAAGTATAACAGAATCCCTTTGGTGGCGGGGAACTGGAAGATGTATAAGACCCCGGCAGAGGCCAAGCAGTTCGCCCGTCTCCTGAGGGAGAAGGCACAAGGCCTGGGTGGAGTGGAGGTGATCGTCTGCCCTCCCTTCCCGGCACTTCCGGCTGTGGCTACCGAACTGGCCGGGAGCAGGATCGGCTGGGGCGCTCAGAACATGCACTGGGCACCGGAGGGGGCTTACACTGGTGAGGTTTCAGGCCCCATGCTCCAGGCCCTTGGCTGCCGTTACGTGATCCTGGGGCACTCAGAGCGCCGCCGGCACTTCGGGGAGACGGACGAGCAAATCCGGCAGAAGCTGGAAGCCGCACTTACCTACGGATTGCGTCCGATCTTCTGCCTTGGTGAAGATCTCTCCATCCGGGAGGCAGGGGGTGCCGAGGCCTTCTGCCGCAGGCAGCTGCAGGCGGGCCTCTCCGGCCTGGGAACAATTAACCCGGCGGACCTGGTGGTGGCATACGAGCCTGTCTGGGCGATCGGGACGGGCAAAACGGCGACTCCGGCGGATGCTGTTGCCGTGATCAAAGCCCTGCGGGAGGAGCTTGCAGACCTCCAGAACGAGGCTGTTGCCGGGCAGGTTCGCTTCCTTTACGGGGGGAGTGTAAAACCGGAGCTGATCGGTTCCTTTATGCAGGAAGAGGAGATCGACGGGGTACTGGTAGGGGGAGCGAGCTTGAATGTGGATTCCTTTACGGCGATTATCCGCGGCGCAGCGGAAGTAAGGGGGCAGCGTGATTGAAAGGCCCGCTCGCATTAATCATTCTGGACGGGTGGGGGTGTTCCCCCCAGGAAAGGGGAAACTCTTTATGTCTTGCCGAAACTCCGAATTTCAGGCGTCTTCTAGAGACCTACCCTCATACCACCCTTGCCGCCTCGGGTGAAGAGGTGGGGCTTCCCTTCGGGCAGATGGGCAATTCGGAAGTAGGACACCTGAACATCGGGGCCGGCCGGGTCGTCTACCAGGATATTACCAGGATCAGCAAGGCGATCCGCACCGGAGAGTTTTTCACCAACCCGGTGCTGGTGGAGGCTATGAAAAAGGCTCAGGAGGGGAGGGCCTCCCTCCATTTGTTCGGCCTGGTTTCCGACGGAGGGGTGCACAGCCACCTGACACACCTCTATGCCCTCCTGGAAATGGCGCGCCGCTACGGCCTGCCCAGGGTTTTCATCCACGCCTTTTTGGACGGGCGGGACGTGCCTCCGGCCAGCGCCAAGGAATACATCCAGGAAGTGGAGAAGAAGTGCCAGGAGCTGAATACGGGAAAAATCGCCACCCTGATGGGCCGCTACTATGCCATGGACCGCGACAAGCGCTGGGAGCGGGTAGAAAAGGCCTTTAACGCCATCGTCTACGGCGAGGGGGAAAAGGCGACCCTTGCCCAGGCGGCGGTGGAGAGATCCTACGAGGAGGGTGTCACCGACGAATTTCTCGTCCCCACAGTGATCATTGACAGGGAGGGCAACCCGGTGGGGAGGGTTGCACCGGGGGACGTGGTCATCTTCTATAACTTCAGGGCCGACCGCGCCCGGGAGATCACCCGCGCCTTTACGGACCGGGAATTTACCGGCTTCAGGCGTAAGGAGGGTTACCCAGGGGTGCACTTCGTCTGCATGACCCAGTACGATGTCACCATCGATGCCCCGGTGGCCTTTCCGCCTCAGAGCCTGAAGAACACCCTGGGGGAGGTGCTGGCGGGAAGGGGGCTCAGGCAGCTAAGGATCGCCGAAACGGAAAAGTACGCCCATGTTACCTTTTTCTTCAACGGGGGGATGGAAGCGCCGAACCCCGGCGAGGACAGGATCCTGATCCCCTCCCCGAAGGTGGCCACCTACGATCTCAAGCCGGAAATGAGTGCCTACGAGGTTACCGACCGGGTGCTTGAGGAGATCGCCGGGGGCAAGTACGACGTTATCATTCTCAATTATGCCAATCCCGACATGGTGGGCCACACCGGGATCCTGGACGCTGCCGTCAAGGCCGTCGCCGTTGTGGACGAATGCCTGGGGCGGGTTGTGAACGCCATCCTGGATAAAGGTGGGGTGGCCCTGGTCACCGCCGACCACGGCAATGCCGAGCAGATGCTGGAGGAGGACGGGAAGGAGGCGCATACCGCCCATACCACCAATGCCGTTCCCTTTATTCTGGTCGGCGAAGAGTACCGCGGGAGTTCCCTCAGGTCGGGGGGCGCCCTGGAGGACATCGCCCCCACGATCCTGGACATCATGGGGATTCCCCAGCCTCCGGAAATGACCGGACGCTCACTGCTTGCACCGGTGCAGGCTAAAGTGTAGGTGACGGGCGACCCATGGCTCAACCCTGGATTACATACTTACTTAAGCTAAAGAAACGGGAGGTTTGGTTAAAATGCCTTTGATTACTGACGTGCTGGCAAGGGAGATCCTCGACTCCCGGGGAAACCCGACGGTTGAGGTTGACGTTTACCTGGAGGACGGCAGCTTCGGCACCGCCGCCGTGCCATCCGGGGCGTCTACCGGCGCCCACGAGGCCCTGGAACTGCGGGATCAGGACAAGGAGCGCTACCTGGGCAAGGGGGTTCTAAAGGCCGTTGACAATGTTATGACCGTCATCGGCCCCAAGGTGATCGGGATGGAGGCCACCGAGCAGATCCTGATCGACAGGATGATGATTGACCTGGACGGGACGCCCACGAAGGAAAAGCTCGGGGCAAATGCGATTTTAGGGGTTTCCCTGGCCGTGGCCAAGGCCGCCGCGGACAGCGTGGGGCTTCCTTTGTACCTTTACCTGGGAGGCGTAGGTGCACGCATTCTCCCGGTTCCCATGATGAACATATTGAACGGCGGCAAGCACGCCGACAACAATGTGGACATCCAGGAGTTCATGGTCGTTCCCAGGGGGGCAGACAGCTTCCGGGAGGCCCTGCGGATGGGAGCCGAGGTCTTTCACCACCTGCGCGGCGTTCTAAAAGAACGGGGCTACAGCACCTCGGTCGGTGATGAGGGGGGCTTTGCCCCGAACCTGAAGTCCAACGAAGAGGCCCTTGATGCAATAGTTGAAGCCATCCGGCGGGCCGGATACACGCCGGGGAAGGATGTCTTCCTGGCCATCGACGTTGCCGCCAGCGAGCTTTTCGAAGGGGGCAGGTACCATTTCCGCGGCGCAGGGGTTTCCCGGACGACGGAGGAGGTGATCGACTTTTACAGGGAGCTGGTCGACCGCTATCCCATCATCTCCATTGAAGACGGACTTGCCGAGGATGACTGGGAGGGTTGGGCGAAGCTCACCCGGGACCTTGGGAAAAAGGTACAGCTGGTGGGGGACGATATCTTTGTCACCAACCCCGAACGCCTCAGAAGGGGTATCAAAGAGGGGGTGGCCAACTCGATCCTGATCAAGCTGAACCAGATCGGAACCCTCACGGAAACCCTGGAGACCATCGACATGGCCCGGCGGGCGGGCTACACATCGGTGATCTCGCACCGCTCCGGTGAAACCGAGGATACCACCATTGCCGACTTTGCGGTGGCCACCGGAGTCGGACAGATTAAGACGGGAGCGCCGTCACGCACCGACCGGGTGGCGAAGTACAACCAGCTTCTGCGGATCGAGGAAGAACTGGGAGATGCCGCCCTCTATGCCGGGAAGCTCTATGATAGAGCCTAGACGCTCATGCCGCCTCCGGCGGCACCAACAAAGAATGAAAACAGTGGTTTGCAGGTATAATTTTATTTACAGCCTTCACCGGTAGTGCTAAAATGGAAAAGGACTAACCGGGAAGGAGGGCATGTTTTGCTCAGAACTTTCTTTCTTGTTTTACAGATCATCGTAAGCCTTGGCTTAATCGCTACCATCCTGCTGCAGTCCGGGAGAGCGTCCGGCCTTTCCGGAGCGATTGCCGGTGGCGCCCAGTCCCTGCTGGGGAAGAAAAAGGGGCTGGACGAGTTCCTCAACAGGATTTCCACCGTACTGGCTGTTTGTTTTTTGCTCTTCACGCTGCTCGTGGTCATCCTTCAGCCATAAGTAACATAAGAAGAGGAAAATGTTAAACGGTCACTCCTGAAATAGTGAGTGGCTGTTGTTTTTTATACAAAAAGAAAATACGTGATTACCTTGACGGAAATACAGCGGTATATGTCCTACCTGGTGAGCATGTTTATTTTTTCTCCTGGTTTAGCACTTTCACTAGATTCAAGACATAGCCCCATCATCTTGCTGGTTTTTCTTGCGATAATAGGTGTCATCGCTGTCGGAACCCATCTTCCGCACCCTAACTTTTCATGAGAAAAATATTTAAAAAAATTCTCAGAGCAAGGAGGAATTCCAGAAAATCCCGCGAATTTTCCCCTAACGACAATAATCGGGGGAATATCGCATGAGAAGCCTGATACCCAAATTCAAGATCCTGAGTGCCGGTGCTGCCCCACTGGTTGCAGCCTTTTGCCGGGATTAAACGCAGGGAGATCATCGATGACATGGTTACCTGGGACCCTAAACAGTGCCGCTTATCTCCAGGTACGTTGATTGAGGCGCTCGTCATCAATATCCTGACGGGCACCATCATCTTCCCGCTGCTGATCGACCTGATCAAACCCTTCCTGGATCTGGCACAGGGAGCCGCCCAGGCAAAGCAGTTCGCCGATGCGATCTCAACCCTGAAGCCGGAACAGCAGGCGGAGAAGGAATAAACAAAGAGCAAGGACCGCCGATCATTCGGGCAGGGGGAAGGCTGCGGAGGCGGCCCTCTCCCCGCTCTGTTTTTACTCCTGTGTGGCCGAACGGCAGGGATGACTCAGACCCGAAACCCGTAAGAAATTCCCAAAAACCTTGTAATATATAATAAATAAATATTAAAGAGATGATCCGATGAACCAGTTGACAAAAATTATTACCATAGGTTTTCTAATACTTCTACTGTCCACCCCGGCGGGGTGTTCAAACCGGGATATAGAACCGTTTGACTCCATACCGGAGGATTTAATATCCGCCTTACATAGCGCACAATATGGCAACACCTGCGTCAATATTAGCAATTACGGGTATGCGGCAGAATCTGACGGTTGGATCTATTTCGTCAATACCGACTATAAGCTTTATAAAATGCGGTCTGATGGTTCCCATATTATTAAATTGTCCGATGACAAGGTTCAAAGCATCAATGCCGCCAACGGCTATGTATATTACACAAAACGTTCCGGAATTCTCCATCCGGTATATCGCATGCGCACCGATGGCACCGGGAAAGAAAAAACAAGTATAAGTAACAGGTCCGGTAGATTTTTAGTAGTCGGCGACTGGATATTATACCAGGACGGGGAGAGTTTCTATGCTGCAAAAATTGATGGGACTCAGAAAGGCAAACTGATTGCAAAGATTAGTTCAAACTGGATAGTAGACGGAGAATATCTCTATAATTGTTCTGTCACTGACGGTAATTTGTATAGAATATCTTTGTTAACAGGGGAAAAAACAATGATTTCTTCCGATGTTTATGCAACGGATATGATTATATCTGAAGGATATCTTTATTTTCTCAAACACATGGATTATGGCGATGATACTAAACTCTATCGCATACCTGTCGGCGGCGGTGACGTTGAAGAGGTTATCAGTAGTGGCACAAGTATCTACTACTTTCAAATAAGCGGCAATACAATTTATTATTCCACAAGTGGCTCCATTGTAAAAATAAATATATCCGATTCCAACTGGGAATTAGTAACCAAAACAGGCCGAGATATAGCAGATTTAAACATGGCAGGCGACTGGTTTTTTTATAATTACCGGTATTATGACAATGAGCTTGCCGAATATCTTCATTATATCTTGCGTGTCCGCAAAGATGGTACAGGGGATACTCTTTATGATTTACCGATGTTTTCAGGAAAGACAAAATAATATTATTGCAATAAATATACTTCTGACAAGATAACAAAACCGGCAGAGCGGAGAACCTCCGCTCTACCGGTTTATTTTGACCCGACTTTATTCGACATAGTATAATTCCGCATTATATCCCTATACTGATCATTTCATCCAGGATATCTTGCATAAGCTCATCTACCGGTATGCCGTTAAAACCGATCGAAATAATATTGCTTCTTCGTTCATACGCTAATGCGATGCCTTTTTCTATTGCATCATGGTCTTCTTTTCTATCTCCATAGTTTTTATTTGGATTTTTGGTGTCCGGATTAAGCATTGCTTCTGGATAAGAACTACCGTTGGAGTGCAGATTAGCTACTCCGCCGCCCCAATAAAGCGTTATATCTCCAATACCCGCCAGAGTCCCGGTATACCCATACATGATATTGCCCAACTCTTCAGTTGTACATAATTCATCATTAAAAATAAATTTATGCCTATTTGGATAACCTTTATGAAATTCGATATAAGGCAGGTCATACGGGGGCTCTTTGAAAATGCCATCCCATTTTTCTGGTATTTTGATATCCCAGTCACCTCCTGAATGCACATGGTAGAAAAACCAGGTAAATGTAGCAGCTATATTTGCCCACCATGCTGCACGTGCCAGAGTTTCATTGCCTAAGTAAGCTAAAAGATATGCGTCAAATGTATTAATACTCATTGACACACATAAGGATTCCTTTGAATCAAGAAACTGAAGTATTGGAACGGTGTAATCCAAATAATAATCATATCTGTTTATTTCTGGATCATGCCTGTAACATATGCTTACACCTTGTTGATTAATAGCAGGCGTCATCTCGCGTTCAATCGTGATCTTGTTAAAACGCCATATGCTGTAGTAAAAATTATTAAGCATGATTAGATTTTCACCGGCAGAACTACTTGTCACAGCAAGTCGACTGTTTGGATACTCTATATTGGTTACATAGAAAGAGTCTATATCTCCTTCAATACACCATCTCTGAAGCTTGCTGCCGATGTCTGTCGCAAGCTTTACTGTGTTGTTTGAAGCATCAATAGTAAAGACTTTACTGCTGTCTTCTACGGATGCTATCTTATATCCATCGAAAGTGTGGGTTATTATAAATTTCTGAGGATCAAAGCCATCAAGCTCCACAAGCTTTATGTCCGGATTGTTTGCGACGTTTGGCGTGTAAGCTGCCTGCAGGCCCGCATAGGCATTACGGATATAGTATTTTTCACCACTATCAATAAATTCACAGCCTATTTGAACTTTTTGATAATAATCTGCGCATTCATTGTATCTTTGGTAGTATTCGCATGTTGTATCAACAGTTCCGTCGATATTTACCTCGAAACCCATTTCCGTCCAAGTCTGAGCACCGACTAATCCGTCTACGGTAAGATTGTGTTGCGTTTGATACTCCAAGACAGCTTCTTTCGTTAAATCATCAAAGTCTTCTGTCACGAGACCTGCATAGAAGCCATTGTATCTCAGGTATGCTTGCAATACTCCAACATCTTTTCCTTGGGATCCAACGCTTAGCAGCGTTGGCCTGATATATCCTATATCACTGTTTAGAATACTGAGAACCGCCTGGCTCAATTTCCCTGCAAAATTATTGTCTATAATAGTCTGAGGATTTGATGGAAAGGGCAATTCGATTAAAACGGCTTTTATTCCATAGGCTTGTGCCCAACGGGAAAGGTAGCCTTTGGCGGAATCAATGGAGATTGTAGCGCCAAAGCCAAATTGAGAATTAAAATATTCTCCAATAGTTGGATTGCCGTATGTAGCATTAAGCCACCCATGTACATCCAACAAAATCATGTACTCTGCGTTTAAATTCCAGTCAGAAATTAAGTTCTTCAATACGCTGGCTTCGTATGCCCCCAGACTACTTGGTCCAGTATAGTTGCGCCGGTTAGTCCCTGGTGTAAAATTGGTTGGAAAGCACCTGTTTATATCTATCTTATCATTCACGGTTGTGCGTCCGGGCCCATTATTTGTCCAGCCATGAGTAATTCCATCGGGATTTGCAGCGGGTATGATATAAATTGTCCATGCCGACAGATCGCCGGTTGCGGCCTCGTTTTCAAGTTGCTCAATTAAATGGTTAGCAATTCTTACAAGCTCCTCGCCATCAGCAGCCCATGCGTCTTCGTACCCATGCACAGCAAAAACTACGGCAAGTGTCTTGGGTCCGGATCCAATTTGATAATATTTCAGAGTATTGTTGTTTGCTGTGGTTCCATATATCACGGGTACTATTGTTGTGTTTGGCTGAGGAATAGTTACGGTTGTCGAGATGAGCTTTGCAGCCGGAACATATCCACGTTTAGTTCCTGAGGGAGAGTTATACTCTATATATGAGTAGAAAGGATTAAAATTATCAGAAACAAGAACACTGACTCGTTCGTCTTCAGAAATAGAACCCACTATTGCAGATTGATCACTCGGGCAAAAGAATACATTCATGTCCTCTAAAGCTTTTGCTAAACCATTTCCAACCGCAAGATCAGGCAAAGTGGCTGTCGATGAAACAGGATCAATAGAGGCTTTAAGAACATATCCTCGTTTTCTGCCAGCTGGAGTATTATATTCAACAAAGTACCAGGTATCCTGATATATTGTTGTCCCTTCTGAATTCAGGATGATTACATATTCATCCTTAAAAACAGTACCGCATCTATAATAGGTTATATCAGGTCCTGAATAAACTTGGACGGTGTCTGCGATCACCTTTCCAAGCATGCCAACGTTTTTGCCAGATAAGCAGCCTACAGGGATGTAACCTCTTTTCGTGCTGTTAGGTGTGCTATACTCAACATAACAATACCCATCAACTACCTCGTTAAAAATCGTTAAGCTTTCTGTGGCAGCAACAGATCCGGCAGTTGCATACTGCTCTCCAGGGCCTGTGAAAACAGTAGCTCCTGAATTAGTCATGTCGAGATGCCCTTCGTATATTCTTTCGGGCGTAGTCTGCTGAATAATCGAAGCGTCCATGACAGTGGTCGCAGGGACATATCCCCTCTTAATTCTTGTTGCAGTGGCATATTCAATAAAAAACCAATTTTTTTCTTTGCCAATAACAGAAACCTGTTCAGCAGCTTTGACGCTTCCCGCTTCCGCATAATTTTTTTGACTTGGTCCATAATATACCTTTGCGTCCGCCGCCATCATATGGGAAAATAATTCTGTTTCCTGCAGATAATTTGCATTGACATAGCCGCGCTTTTTGCCAGAACTGGTATTGTATTCAATATACGTATAACCGGATTCACTTTGTTCACCATTGAGCGTTGCAACTAATTCTCCGTTGGAAATCGAGCCGGCTGTTGCGTAGTAAACACTTGGGCCAGCATATACGGTTAATCCCCCAATTGCAAAGGCATTTCCTCTTCTTACCCTAATATCGCTGACAGAAGATAACGATCCGCGGGGTATAACTGTATCTTGCTTGATATATCCTCTTTTGCGTCCGCTACTAGTGTTATATTCAACATGACACCATTTTTCCGGTGATCCAAATGGTTTTTCACAGGCAAGCACAATAAAGTATTCTGAATCGCTTATACTTCCGCTCGTTACGTAATTCGCAGCATCGGGTCCGTAGAAGACATTTGTGTTGCCGACCACATATGCTAGTGCTCCAATATTTCTTCCTACTAGTCTGCTTGTCAAAACATATCCGCGTTTCGTACCGGTAGAAGTGCTATACTCAATATACGTATAACTACCGATAACCTCATTATATACAGTAACAGATTCTCCACTAGAAACTGATCCGGCTGTGGCATACAAGGAAGAATTAGGCCCTGTATAGACTGTGGTCGAGCTATTTGTTACATCTAATTTTCCTGTGTAATAGCGTTCCCCTTCATTGATGCTTTCCGGATTCTGAATAGAATCGTATGGCACATATCCGCGCTTCTTTAGTGACCCTGCTGAATACTCAATAAAAAACCAACCTTTTTCTTTTCCATAGACTGTTACCTGCTCCCCAAGGCCAACACTTCCTACGGATGCATATATTGTCGAGCTTGGGCCATAATATACGCTGTTTGCTCTTGACATAAATGCTTGAGTTGCCATAGATATCCCTCCTTCATTTTTTTATTGTGCTTTTTACAAGCATCCCTTGTTGTAGTTAAATCCCAATTTTCATCCGCACTCACATTCATTTTTTCCTTTGTCATTACACTAGTCCATGCTTGACCACCTCCTTTTCCAGCTCTCTATGGTCAGCATAGGTGCACCTTGCGGATGGATTTTCCTCAATCTCATACACCTTCTCAAACTTAACTCCATTCCAGGAACAACTTAAGGACGGTTTTTATGGGGTCACCATTTAGAACAGTGCAATCGTCACATATAACTCATATTTTCCACCTCCTCGGAATCTCCATTGCCTTTCGCCATATAAAGAGAAAATAGGGGGCTTTTCAATACCCCCCCTACCTCAAGTAATACGCGTTTTTCGGCCTTAACGAAGAATCAAATGCATGCCAGGATTCTTTTCAACGCCCGCTTTTTGGTCCGGTGTACTACACAGGTTGTTCCATTGATTAAATAACTAATCCACTGATAAAAGAATCTTTCTCAATCTATTTAATGCTCGTTTTTTAATACGGTAAACTGCCGGTTGTGAAATACCGAGTTCCTGCGAGACTTCTTTTTCTGTTGCCCCATTTAAGAAAATTGACCTGATTACTTTCTGCTGTAAAGGTGTTAACAGCGAAAGAAGTTCTTGCAAAAATATCATATCTTCCACTTCGGAAAGTAAATTGATTGAACTTGCGATAGTATCAATTATTTCAACATGTGACTCTTCGTTATTATTTTTAATTGAGTCATTGAGTATTAATAGTTCATGTTTCTGAATCTTCTCCATTTTCTTTTTAAGCCTCATAGCTTCGTGTTTCAAACCTGTAATTAGCCAGGATACAACTCGTGCTTCATCTGGATCGCCTTTAAAAATGTTATGCTTTACTGTTTCATTCACTATCAGCCACCTCCTTATTCCGATTTGGTAGTTTCTCGGAAACTCCACTTGCTTGCGGCTAAAGCATATTTCTAGCCGCATCATTTGGTTTCACCTCCAATATCCTTGGGTGCGTAAAACTACGTAAGAACGAAGATATTGGAAGTTATTAAAATATGAAATTTTATGGTAGTCCTGGATGAAGATATCCGGGACTTGATTTTTTCTCATCCCCAAAAATCGCAATGGAACCACTATTTACCATTACAGGGAGGGATGAGAAATACTTGGCTACTGGAGACCTCACAAGGAGTTTAAAAACTTCCTGGCGGAGGAACTCAGGAAACGTTGGCCGGTTCACCAGCAGAGCATTCTGAACTACGAATCCGCCATCGGGAAGGCCTAGCTGCTCGACCTGGACGAGCTTCTACCTGTTCTAAAGAACTACTATTCGCCCATCGGGCGGCCTTCGGCGCCGGTGCCAGAGATCCTGCGGTCGTTGGTGCTGATGTCTCACCTCAAAGAGGAGAGCATTGACACCTGGGTTGACCGGTTGCGGGGTGACGACCTGCTGGCTGTCATCTGCGGCTTTGTGCCTGGCCAGATACCGGGGGTGGGCACCTTCTACGATCTCCTGGACCGCTTCTGGCTGGGCGAAAAACCCTGCCGGATCCGAAAGGCCAGGAAGAAGAGGACAAAGCTGGCCGACGGTGAGAAGCTGCCGCCTAAATACCCCGGCGTGATGGATCGGCTCGTCGCCCGCCTCCTGGAGGGAAGGGCATTTACCTGCCGGGAGGAGAGCGTGCTGCACCAGATCCTGGCCATATCCGTCGTCAGGCCTTCTTTAGAACTCGGCCTGCTGGGTGATCCCAAGGATATGACCACCGCCGGAGACGGCTCAATTTACGAAACCGGGGGCAGTCCCCACGGCAAGAAGATCTGTAAGTGCGAAGAGAGGTGCGACTGCAAGCGCCGCTTCTCCGACCCGGAGGCCGATTGGGGCTGGGACAGCTACCGCAAGGCCTGGGTCTACGGGCACACCGGTTACGATATCACCGCCGCTGGCAGCAGGTACGATCTGCCGATCTACATCGGCATGGGTCGGCATCCCGCCACGATAGCGTCATGGCCCTACGCTGCCTGGACGATCTCTGAAGGCTCTACTCGGACCTCAAGTTTACAAGATTCGTTGCCGATGCCGCCCATGACGCCTACCCCATCTATGAGTTGTTAAACTCTTGGCAGATTGAGCCTTTCATCGAACTGAACAAGAGAAGGGGCTCCAAGCCTTCCAGGGAGAAGATCGACGACAGGGGCGTCCCCATTCTGCGACCGTGGCGAGCGGATGGTCTACTGGGGCTATTCCAAGAAGCGCAACCGGATCAAGTGGCGCTGCCCGTTGGCCTGTGGCATGGTGCAGGAGTGCTCTTTCAAGGATTCCTGCTCCTCCTCCAGCTACGGCAGGGTCTTCTACACAAACCGGATACAGACCTGCGCCTCTTCACGAGAACCGTGCGGGGCTCGAAAGCCTGGAAGGAGGTCTACAAGAGGCGCACCACCACCGAGCGGTCAATCAAGCGGAAGAAGATCGACTACCGGATGGAACACACCAGGGTGCGCAGCAAAAGGAGGCGACTCTGGCTGTTAACCTTGGGCGCCATCAACCAGCACCTGGATGCCTGGCGCGCCGAGTTTCCGATCTCGATTGCGGAGCTTGGGGCTGGAGGACGTAGCTTAAGCGCCATAACAGCAGATATTGCTTCAATATTGACCCGGCGTTTTTTCACCTTGACGCCGGTCTGATCTGCTACACTCTTTTTTTCATGCATGCTTGCCCCGGTCTTGGGATCACCGCTATTTCGTTGTTAAGGATCTTTTTTAGGTGCTGGGATAAGGATTTTTCAGTGCCTATCCCAGTTTGTTTTGGTTTACGAGAACCTACTGATTTGATTAAAACTGATAACTATCTCTTGAGCAAATTTCACATTCAAAACCTCAATAAAATCAAGGCTTATACGCCTTAAAATAAAGGCTTCACCCCTGTTTTTGTCGAATTACTAAGGTGACAAAACCCAATTCAAACAAAAGCAGGAAGGT
>DULK01000061.1 GCA_012840385.1 Syntrophomonadaceae bacterium | reverse complement strand
TTTGCAGCGAGGCCAAACGCGGCGTTTGACAGAAGCAGTTCGCAACTTGTTACGCAGCATCCCAGAGCTGTCCCGAAGCGAGCCGTCGTCCTGTCCGGCCTGGAATCGGGAGTCGAGCGGTAGACCGGCGGGTAAACTTGATGTATTTTCAGGGCAGAGAAGGAATCTGTCATAAAAATGAGAATACCTTTTAATGTACAGGTACCATTACATTTTTAGCAGGGAAGAAACCATCCTTGGACGAACAAATCTTAGTGATTCCAAGATCTTTTTTGTTCAGAGGGAACAACCAAACATTTCAAGGATTAATTTCACCTCCCAACCATTACTTTCTTGAACTTGTTTCCGCAGGTAGCTTTTTTATGCCCAGGCCGGAGATGGAGCAGGATCCACGCTATAAACAGTTGATTATTTATATTGTACTCCGTCACCGTAACACTGTTTTTGTTTACCGCAGGGCGAAAGGGTCAAATGAAAAAAGGCTGCTCAACAAATACTCCTTGGGCCTGGGAGGCCATATAAATCCATGCCGTGCCGGGAGTTTCGGAGAACTGCTCGATACCAATCTAAAGCGCGAGTTGTTGGAAGAAACCAATGTCAAGGATCGTTTCTCATACCACCTTTTAGGTGTTATTAATGATGATCTAACAGAAGTAGGGCTATATCACCTAGGTCTCGTCTATCTTGTTTCATGTGCTACGCCGGAAGTCACTGTAAGAGAAAAAAACAAGCTGGTAGGAAGTTTGCGCCCGGTATCAGAGATACTTAATGGCCAATATCAATGGGAAACCTGGTCATCCTTTTTACTTCCTGAAATCAGGCGTATCTGTGTTCAAAAGCCTTTAAAGGAGGAATAGATCTTGCAGTTATCAGAAGAATGGCTGGACTTCCTGAACAATTTGGACAAAAAAGGTCCCGTAGCGTTGCATGCATTTCCCGAACATTTTAAGAACAGGAGTAAAGCGGAAAAACTCCTCGGTGAAATTATCAGGCAGGGATTAGTCGATCTCGACGAATATATGACAAAGCTCGTGATCACGAAAAAGGGACGCGCGCTTGTTAATAACAGGAGTGAATAAGTCTTATGGAATACCTTGTCATATTTAGATAAAAAATTTTTTAATTCTAAGGCTTGAGTATTATTCCAAGAGATGGTATTATTTTAATAGCATAATTTGTCGAAATTTTGGAGGAGGAAGAGTCGTGAAATCAATAGGTGTTGTCAGAAAGGTTGACGAACTGGGGAGAGTTGTAATTCCAATTGAAGTGCGCCGCAACCTGGGTATCGCAGAAAAGGACCCACTCGAAATTTACGTAGACAGTGAAAAAATCATTCTAAAAAAGTATGAACCTACCTGTGTATTTTGCGGCGAAGCGGGAGACATCAGGCACTTCAGGGGAAAAAATGTTTGCAAGGAATGTGCAGAGGCAATGGCTAAGAATATAGCTCTTTAAACAATTTAGAAGAGAAATATTATTGGCCACTCCGGCAAAAACCGGAGTGGTTTTTTTGAGAATAAAAGGCGGAAGGTTAATGAATGCTCTCTTAACCTTGACACTTGCCAAATGGCACCGGCAAGGACGGAAGGGAGTGAGAAACCAAACCTAACCAATTAAGGAATTTATAATTTGGTTCAAAAAATCAAAAAGGAGTGGAAAAAGTGAGCCGTACCAGGCGAACTATCCAAATTGAGGAAAAGCTACCGATCCTGCAAACCATCCCTTTAAGCCTGCAGCATCTGATGGCGATGTTTGGAGCAACAGTACTGGTGCCATACCTGTTTCACATTAATCCGGCCATAGCTTTACTGATGAACGGCATCGGTACAATCATTTACACTCTTGTTACCAAAGGCGGGATTCCAGCCTATCTGGGTTCCAGTTTCGCTTTTATTGCACCAACCCTTCTGATTATCTCTAAAGTTGGATACAGCCATGCCCAGTCGGGTTTTATCTTCTTTGGCCTGATCTTTGTGGTAGTGTCCTTCATTATTCGCTGGGTGGGTACGAAGTGGATTGATGTCGTTATGCCGCCACCCGTTATGGGGGCCGTGGTTGCGGTTATCGGTCTGGAATTGGCCCCGGTAGCCGCCCAGATGGCAGGGCTAGCTCCCACACCGGGGCAGCCTTATACAGCCGACCCCAATGTAATTACGGTTGCTATTTTTACCCTGCTCGTTGGAGTTATCGGTTCTGTGGTGTTTCGCGGCTTCCTCCAGATCATCCCCGTTTTGATAGCGGTCGTGTGCGGCTATCTGCTCGCCCTTGCCAAGGGTATGGTCGATCTCAGCATCATTGCCCGAGCGCCCTGGTTTGCTTTCCCCAAGTTTAGCGCCCCGGTTTTCGATCTCAGCGCCATTGCCATAATTGCACCGGCAGCCCTGGTGGTTTTAGCGGAACATATCGGCCATTTGATAGTCACGGGCAACATCGTTGAACGCGACCTGGTAAAGAAACCCGGTTTGCACCTATCCCTTTTGGGTGACGGTATCAGCAACATACTCTCGGGTTTTACCGGTTCCCCTCCCAATACCACCTATGGTGAGAATATAGGTGTTATGGCGATAACCAGGGTTTATTCCGTATGGGTAATTCGGGGTACTGCTATACTCGCCATTGCTGTATCTATGATCGGCAAGTTTGCTGCCGCCGTTCAATCCATTCCCGAGCCGGTAATGGGCGGTATCACGATCCTGCTCTACGGTACCATTGCCGCTGCCGGTATCCGCCTTTTGGTCGAACAAGCGGTTAACTACAGCAAAAATTACAATATCGTCCTTTCAGCCGTGGTGTTCATCATCGGTGTCAGCGGCGCCAAGATTACCATGGGCACGGTAGAAATGAAGGGCATGGCCCTGGCCGCGGTAGCAGGGGTAATACTGTCTCTTATCATTTACCTGTTTAATTCCTTAGGCTGGCTTAACGAAGATCTGGAAAAACCCGGTGAATCTTTAAGCCGCAGGCAGTCAACCCAATAGAACTGGTGTTCAGGCTGAATATGTGCTCGGAATGACGGGTGAAATCCCCTTTCATTTCGAGCCTTTTATCTTTTTTTTCAAAAGGCCGGCAAACTAACCTACAAAAACTCGGAACACTTCTAACTGTTGAAAGCAGAAGTCAACAGTTTTTTTATTTTGGTGAAAATAAAACAATAGCCTCCCGACAAGAAAAGGGTCCCGGAGTAAACCGCAATCTATTTTTTGGTATAATAACAACAAGGGAGTGAACGAGCTTGCAGGACAAAGCAAAGAAACTCATGCATATATCGACCTACGGTTGCCAGATGAACGAACATGACTCGGAAATAATGCGCGCCCTGCTTGAAGAGAGCGGCTACAGGTGGACCGACAACATCCACGAAGCCGATCTTGTGGTCCTCAATACATGCTCGGTCAGAGAGCATGCGGAGCAAAGGGTGCTGGGCTTACTGGGCAATCTGAAGCATCAAAAGGAAAAAAAACCCGGCATGATCATCGCGCTGGGGGGCTGTATGGCTCAAAACCCGGAAATCCAGGAGTTCATTCGTAAAAAAGCACCCTACGTCGATGTTGTTTTCGGCACAAGAAATTATCATAAACTCCCTGCCTTGATTAAGGAAGCCGAAGAGACTGGGTCAAAGGTATTTGAACCGGCCTGCGAAGACGATGAAATTCCAGGCATTCTCCCCGTTCACTATGCAAACAGGGTGAAAGCCTACGTCACCATCATCTACGGCTGCAATAATTTTTGTACCTACTGCATCGTTCCCTACACCAGGGGAAGGGAAAAAAGCCGTCCTCCAAAGGAAATTTACGAAGAGGTCGCGCGACTGGCCGATCAGGGTTTTCTTGAAGTTATGCTGCTGGGGCAAAATGTCAACTCTTACGGCAAGGATCTGGAAGAGGATATCAACTTCGCCAGGCTTTTAAAAATGCTTGACCGTATACCGGGGCTTGCACGCATACGTTATACGACTTCCCATCCAAGGGATTTTACCGATGAACTCATCGATACCATTGCCGACTCAGAAAAGGTTTGCGAGCATTTTCACCTGCCTCTTCAGGCCGGAAGCAATAACATCCTTAAAAAGATGAACAGGGGTTACACGCGGGAAGACTATTTCAAGCTGACTGAAAAAATCCGGCAAAGAGTTCCCGGAGCCAGCATCACGACGGATATAATCGTCGGGTTTCCCGGCGAAACCGATGAAGATTTTTTGGAAACCCTCGATCTCGTAAGGAGGGTCCGTTTCGATGCGGCCTATACATTTATCTATTCTCCGCGCTACGGCACTCCCGCTGCGAAAATGAGGGATGACATTTCTCAAGAGGCAAAAAAAGAGCGGCTCAAGGAATTGAACCAGGTACAAAACCAGATCACACTGGAAATAAACAAGACTTGCGAGGGAAAGACCTTTGAGATCCTTGTCGAAGGGCGAAGCAAGACAAATCCAGACCGGTGGAGCGGCAGAACCCGAACGAACAAGATTGTCGTCTTTGATGGGGAAGAGGATCTTGAAGGTAAGCTGGTAAACGTAGAAATTGAATGCGCCCGGACCTGGACATTATTTGGTTCTTTAAAAAACACACAAAAAAAGAGGAGTCTTTAGCCCTATCAAGAATTAGAAGATATAAATCCACTGGAGGTGAATGCTTTGTCATACATCGAAAAGGCCCAGGAACTCGGTCGCGCCCTATTGGAATGTGAAGAAACCATTATACTGCGGGCGGCGGAAACAAACCTTGATCACGACCGGGAAGCCCAAAGGTTGATCAGGGAGTTCCAGCAAAGGTTCAAAAAAATTCAGGACCTGCAGGAGGCAGGGGAGGAAGTCAGTGATCAAGAGTGGCAGGAGTTCAACGACGTTCAGGAAAAGATGAAGGCCAATAAGGCCGTGCAGGCCTACTTCGCAGCGCAGCAGAACTTTAAGAAACTGCTGGAGCATGTGAACACGATTATCAACCAGGTTTTAACAGGCAATTCGTGTTCCTCTTCGTGCTCCGGCGACTGTTCCGGGTGCATGTAAAACTCTTCCTTGTTTCTTCTCGGGGTGGCATAAGTTGGGTACCTTAACGCCGATGATGGATCAGTACCGGGCTATTAAGAAACAATACCCGGACTGTTTGCTTTTCTTTCGCCTGGGTGACTTTTACGAACTGTTTGGAACCGACGCAGAAAAGGCAGCAAAGGAGTTGCAAATAGTTCTTACAAGCCGTGAGATAGGCAAGAATCAAAGGACACCCATGTGTGGTGTCCCCTACCATGCAGCCGATAGCTATCTCAAAAGGCTGTTGGACAGCGGCTATAAAGTGGCAATCTGCGAGCAGCTTGAAGAGCCAAAACCGGGCAAAAATCTTGTAAAGCGGGATGTCGTTAGGGTTCTGACCCCGGGTACAGTCTTGAACCCGATCTTTCTTGATCAGGAAAAAAATAATTACATTTTATCGCTGCATTTAAGAAAAGATACCATAGGATGTGCCTGGTGCGATGTCAGCACCGGTGAGTTTATGATGGCTCAGTTTACGGGCCCATCCTATGAGGACTACCTGATTGATCTGATGAACAGGCTCCAACCCGTGGAATGTATTATCAGAAGTGAACAGATTCCTTTTTTAAAAACCTCGATAACAGGCTACTGGCAGGAGCAAGGGGTTCATGTAACCCATCTCAGAAATGCAATCAACCGTGATGAGGCAGTGAATTCAGTCTACGAACAGTTTGATCATTCAGACCTCGTAGGCATAGACAGGCAAGCCCTCGAAGAAGGGCTTGTCGCCGTTGGTTACCTTCTCTCTTACATAGAAAGCACGCAAAAAACATCCGAACTGCCCTTTCGCTCCTTATCCGTCTTTACTCCCAATAGCCGCATGTACCTGGATACGATGACAAGAAGAAACCTGGAGATCTTTGCAACACTGCGCGACGGCAAAAAAGAGGGGAGCCTGCTCTGGGCGTTGGATCATACATACACTCCCATGGGTGCCCGGATGCTCAGGAACTGGCTGGAGTTTCCCCTGCTCGACGTGGGGGAAATCCAGGATCGGCAGTCAGGAACCGAGGAACTGGTCAATAATTTTTTTTTGCGGAACGAACTCAAGGAATGTTTGAAAGATATCTATGACCTGGAACGGATTATCGGGCGTGTGGATTGGCAGGTAGCCCACCCGCGGGATCTGCTTGCTCTGGCAAAATCACTGGAAGTGATCCCGCGCATCAAGCGAGCGCTCGGCGAGGCCGGTTCACCCTATCTGCAAAAACTCAATGAAGAACTGGACCCTGCCGAAAATACGGTGAATCTCATCAAACAGGCAGTTGCAGACGACCCCCCGGTAAACATCAAAGAAGGTGGGATCATCAAGGATAATTACCACCCGGAGGTAGACAGATTAAGGTCGATCATTAACCAGGGCTCCACCTGGATTAAGGAGCTTGAAGCGGCCGAGCGCCTCCGGACCGGGATCAAGTCGTTAAAAATAGGTTTTAACAAGGTCTTCGGGTATTACATAGAGGTTACCAAACCTAATTTGTCGCTGGTTCCATCCGACTACGTTCGAAAACAAACCCTGACACAAGTTGAACGCTTCATCACTCCCGAACTTAAAGAAAGGGAGGAGGCCTTCCTGGGGGCCACAGAACGCCTGCAGGAGTTGGAGTACAATCTCTTTATCGAGATACGCCGCAAGGTTGGCTTGGACTCCGAAAGAATCCGGCGGAACGCTGCCGTTCTGGCACAGCTCGATTGTTTATTATCATTTGCCGAAACAGCCTTGCGTTACAACTACGTCAAACCGGTAGTCAATGAAACCGGCATCATCAAGATAAAGAACGGACGCCATCCCGTCCTGGAGCAGATTATAGGTGAAGGCAGTTTCATCCCCAACGACCTCTGCATCGGCCAGGAGGATAACAGGATTCACCTGATAACCGGGCCCAACATGGCCGGCAAGTCGACATTTATGCGCCAGATGGCCCTTCTGGTTCTGATGGCCCAGTGCGGCTCCTTTGTTCCCGCCGAGGAGGCTGAAATCGGGATCGTCGACCGGATCTTTGTTAGGGCAGGCGCCATGGACGACCTGGGAAAGGGACAGAGCACCTTCATGATGGAGATGAGCGAAGTCTCGTACATCATCCAGCATGCAACAAAAAACAGTTTTATTATCCTTGACGAGATCGGACGGGGAACCGGCACCTTTGACGGGTTGGGAATCGCCTGGGCAATCGTGGAGTACATCCACGACAGGATCGGGGCCAAGGTGCTCTTCGCAACTCACTACCATCAGCTAACTCAACTCGCAGACAAGCTTTCAGGCGTTGTGAACTACTCTATAGCGGTGGCTGAAAAAGGGGACGAGATCATTTTCTTAAGAAAGGTCATCCCCGGAGGAACCGATAAGAGCTACGGGATTCAGGTGGCACGACTGGCGAAACTCCCTGAGGAACTGGTGAACCGTGCCCGCGAGATCGCCGATTCCATGGAAGGAGAATTCGCGAAACGAGATGTCAGGGTTAAAAACAGGACCGTCCAGCTGGTCCTCTTTGATGAGGAGGATCAGATATTAAGGGAACTTCAGGGACTGAATCTAATCAATATTACACCGCTGGAAGCCTTAAACACCCTTTCAAACTGGCAACAGAGGCTGCACAAACGCAATGAAGGAAAAAATATTACAAAAAAAAGAAGGTGAGGTGTCGTAAATGTTGATCGGCCTTGATGTGGGAGGCACCTACACTGATGCCGTATTGATCGATCACGGGGAGGTTATTGAAAAAATAAAGATTCCTACGAAGCCGGAGGGGCTCCTGGAATCTCTGCTCAGTGCGCTCGATCCCCTTTTGCAGGCCGCCGGGGGTCGTGAAATCCAACGCATTGTCTTAAGCACCACCCTGATTACCAACCTGATTGCCACAAACACAGTTGACCCCGTCGCCCTGGTGTTGATTCCGGGGCCGGGGCTGAATCCGGGCAGTTATAAGTTTAAAGCCACCCAGTCTTACATTTTATCCGGAGCGATCGACTACCGGGGCCGGGAGATAGAACCCCTAAAGGAAAACGAAATTAAAGCATGCCTGGAAGCTATCAAAAAAGAGGGGATCAAGCGCGTTGCAATAGTGGGGAAGTTCTCCCAGCGGAATAACTCACACGAACAGGCTGTGGCGTCATATTTTGCCTCACATGCGCCCGAATTACAGATCATCATGGGTCATCAGGTTACCGGACGCCTCAATTTCCCCAGGCGTGCCGTAACAACTTTGTTAACCCTGGCCACCCGGGAGAAATTCGAAAATTTCTACAAGCAGGTCCTCCAGGTATTAAAAGAAAGGGGCATCACCGCTCCCCTTTATATCTTGAAAGCGGATGGGGGCACGCTGCCCTTTACACAATCCCTTACCAAGCCTGTGGAAACCATCTTCTCAGGACCTGCTGCCAGCACCCTTGGCGTTCTTGCCCTTACTCCAAAAGGCCAAACCTCCGTGGTGCTCGACATCGGTGGTACCACCACAGATCTGGCTTTGATCCTTTCGGGAAAACCTCTCCTTGCCTCACGGGGAGCGAAGATAAACAACGACTATACCCAGGTCAGGGCTTTTGCAACCAAATCGGTCGCCCTGGGCGGGGACAGCATCCTCTGCGTCAAGAATAATTCCCTGGAAATACTCCCCCAAAGAGAAGGCCCCGCTTACTGCCTGGGGGGTCCTCAACCAACGCCGACAGATGCAATGCGCGTGGCAGCGCTGACCGAAATCGGGGATGAGAGGCGGGCTTATGAATGCATGAAGCGGCTTGGAGCAGATCTCAACCTCTCCCCAAAAGAGACGGCGGATCTGGTTCTAAAGCAAATGGTAAAAAAGATTGCGCAGGAAATAGACGATATGTTCCTGTCTTGGGAGCAGGAACCTGCCTACCGCATCTGGGAGATCCTGCAGAAGCAGAAAATCCGGCCGCAGAATGTGGTGGGAATCGGCGGCGCGGCTCCGGCAGTTCTACCCCTCCTGGGTGAAGAAATGGGGTGCCGTGCCCTGGCACCGCCCCATGCGGAGGTTGCCAACGCCATTGGGGCCGCCCTTGCCAAGGTCAACCTGCGCCTCAGCTTCCACTTTGACACCGAAAGGAATTTTTACTTCATAGAAGAAAACGGTGTTCAGGAAAAACTTCCGATTCCCATTCTGAGCGAGGATCAAGCAAAAGACTTTTGCTTTACCAGGCTAAGGCAGGAGGGTCAAAAGCTCGGCATCTCCTCCGACGAAGAACTGGAACTGGTCTACAGTGAGGTGTTCAACATGGTGCGCGGCTGGAGAACCACCGGGAAACTGTATGACATATGCGTCCAGTTCCCGACGGGTATCATGGAAAATTGGCTCGAAGAAAGGAAGGATCAATGTGCCGAATAAAACAGGTCTGGTATTCTTCCCGGCATTTGACTGGGCGATCACACCGACCCATCCGGAGCGTGAGGAAAGACTGCTCTATACAAGGGATCAGCTTTTCGAAGAGGGCATTATGGACCTTCCTGAAGTGGTTGAGTACAAACCAAGGCTTGCCACCTATAAGGACATCGCCAGGGTTCATTTTTGCGTGCCCGACATCAAGGCCCAGGTGACTGAGGCCCACCTGATCGCCGCCGGGGGAGCCCTCGTCCTGGCGGACGCCCTGATGAAGAAGGAGATCGACAACGGGTTTGCCCTCGTGAGGCCCCCTGGACACCATTCCATGAGGGTCGTACATGGGAACAGGGGTTTCTGCAATATCCACAATGAGGCAATCATGATCGAGTATCTAAGAAAACACTACGGGTTAAAGAAAATTGCCATTGTCGACACGGATGTCCATCACGGCGACGGAACCCAGGATGTTTACTGGCACGATCCGGACGTGCTCTTTATTTCTTTTCACCAGGACGGCCGCACATTGTACCCCGGTTCCGGCTTTGCCGACGAACTGGGGGGGCCCACAGCCTTCGGCACCACCATCAACATACCGCTGCTTCCCCATACCACCGACGAGGGGATTCATTACGTACTGGACAACCTGGTTCTGCCTATCCTCGAGGACTTCCAGCCGGATCTTATCGTCAACTCCGCCGGGCAGGACAACCACTATACCGATCCCCTGGCAAACATGCGCTTCACCGCTCATGGTTATGCCCTCCTGAATGAAAAGCTGAAGCCCGATCTGGCCGTCCTGGAGGGAGGGTATGCCATCGAAACTGCGCTGCCCTACGTAAACACGGGGATTATTCTGGCCATGGCCGGGCTGGATTACTCCTGTGTGCGAGAACCAGATTACAGGCCGGAAAATTTCAAGGAATCTCCTGAACATATGGATTACATCAAGGACCTGATCGCTTACCTGCATGAGGTTTGGAAAAATAGAGAGGCACTGGCAGAGCAGAGGCAGCGCCGCACGGGGGGATACTACGAGAGAAGGAGAACCGTTTACTACGATACGGATAACATCAGGGAGCAGCAAGAAGAAAAGGTCAAGCTTTGCGCAAAATGCCCCGGCTACCAGGTTATCAGGTCCCGCGGCCTGTACCCCACCAGGACGGAACGCACGGTACTTGCAGTAGCTCTACCCTGGCAGGCATGCTCAGAGTGCCAGGAAGAAGCCAGGAGTGTTTATCAAGAATACATCAATAATCCAAGAGGGCTTGATTTCGTTTACCTGCAGGATAAGCCAAGGGATACCTATCTTCAATACTCGGTTTCCGGAAGGTCGGAGATGCAGCTTTAATGGGCCGGATTGCGCTTCTCGATCAAGAAATCATAAACCAAATCGCCGCGGGTGAGGTGGTGGAAAGGCCGGCCTCTGTGGTCAAGGAACTGCTGGAAAACGCCATTGATGCCGGTGCCACTCAAGTAACCGTTGAGATCAGGGATGCCGGGCTAAAAGAAATCAAGGTAATTGATAACGGCTCCGGCATGACCAGAGAGGATGCCCTCCTGGCCATTGAAAGGCATGCCACCAGCAAAATCACCACAATGAAGGATTTAAACTGCATTGAGACTCTCGGATTCCGGGGTGAAGCCCTTCCGGCAATTGCTGCGGTGTCCAGGTTTACCCTCATAACCCGGACCCCTACTGAGATATCCGGGACCAAGCTGACGGTTGTGGGCGGAAAGATAGATTCTGTCAGCCCGGTAGGATGCCCTCCCGGAACCCAGGTAACCGTACAGGACCTGTTTTTCAACACCCCGCCCAGGCGTAAATTCTTGAAAAGCCCAAGAACTGAAGCAGGCACCATCTCCGATCTAATCGGTCGCTTTGCCCTTGGCTATCCGGAAATATCCTTCCGTTATTATTCAGGAAAAAGGCTCTGTTTTGCAACGAACGGCCAGGGGAATCCTCTGGAGGTCCTCGGTATTCTCTACGGAAACGAAGCGATGCAGCAGTTCGTTGAAATATTTTCCCAGGAAGAGGGGATCAGCCTGCACGGCTTTGTTTCCCGGCCGGATTACACCAGGACAAGCCGCTACTACCAGTCCTTTTTCGTAAACCGGCGCCTGGTTCACAACACATTCCTAAATCATGCCCTTGAGAACGCCTTTTGGGGTTTTATCACCAAGGGCCATTTCCCCCTGGCCGTATTATACTTAACGGTGGACCCCTCCACAATTGATGTTAACGTTCACCCTACCAAGCGAGAGGTTCGTTTCAGCAACCCCGTCCTTGTTGCAGATGTGATCCAGCAGGGGGTACGGAAGGCTCTTGCCGGACGGCAATTCTTCAACTTTGCTTCCACGCCTGAAACTCCGAGTTACTCACCTGTTCAAGAGGAAAAGAAAATATCATTTCCGCGGGAATTTCACGAAAAAAGGCTTCCCTTTGACTTTAACACAGAGGCTTTTCCTCCACAGGGGCAGGAGACACCGGTCAGGTTTCAATCGCTGCGCGTGATCGGACAGGTGCAGGGATTGTATATCGTAGCCGAAAGAGAAGGAGAGGTCTACTTTATCGACCAGCATGCCGCCCACGAGCGAATCAGATACGAAGCAATAACAGAGCAGCTCAAAGCAAAGGAATTTTTTCTCCAGAGGCTCGTAGCCTCTATAGAGATTAAACTAACTCCCGAAGAGAGAGAATTGTATGAAGAGTACAGACAATTTATTTCCGGTTTAGGGTATACTCTTAAAGAAGGCCGGAATGATACCTTCAACCTGGTGACGGTACCGGCCGATCTGCGCGACGCCCCGGAGCAATGTCTTCTGAAGATCCTTGACCTTCTCAGGGAAACTGCGGATGTAAAGAAAAATCCCGACACTTTTTACGATCAGGTAGCCATGCTAATCGCCTGTAAAAGCGCAATCAAAGCCGGGGATAGGTTGAATGTTGAGGAGATGCAAAACCTCCTGCAGCAGCTTGACGCAACAGCGCAGCCGGGCAACTGTCCCCACGGAAGGCCTACCTATTTTAAAATGACTGATTCCGAACTCGCTAAAAGATTTTACCGAACTTGACCGGAGGCTTCCACCGATGCTACCTCTCGTAGTTGTTGTGGGACCCACTGCGGTGGGGAAGTCGGAAATAGCCGTCGAGCTTGCTTTAAGATTGCACGGCGAGGTTATTTCGGCCGATTCGGTGCAGTTATACAAATACTTTAACATTGGAACCGCCAAATTGACACCAGAAGAACAAAAAGGTGTTCCTCACTATTTTATAGATCTTCTGGAGCCCGATCAGGAATTCAGCGTTGCCCAGTTTCAAGGAATGGCCCGAAAAAAGATCGAAGAGATCAGCCGGCGGGGGAAACTGCCATTTCTTGTGGGCGGCACGGGGCTCTACATCCAGGCAGTGATCGATCCCTATCATTTCCCGAAAACCGAAAGTGTCCATGAACTGCGAAGAAAATTTCGAAAGATTTGGGCGGAAGGGAGGGGAAGCGAGCTCTATAAAGAACTGCAAGAAATAGACCCCGTAACAGCAAACCGCATTCATCCCAACGACTTCCGGCGCATCAGCAGGGCACTAGAAGTTTTTTATTTAACGGGTACCCCGATTTCCGGCTTTCAGCAGAAAAGGTATGATTCTTCCCAATATGAACTGGCCATGATCGGCCTGATCCGGAACCGTCCCGAACTTTACAGGAGGATCGAGCGCCGGGTTGACTTGATGTTCGAAAAGGGCATCATTGAAGAAACAAAATCAATCCTGGCCCGGGGCTATGATCAACATCTCAAACCCTTTCAATCACTGGGTTACAAACAGGTTATCGGTTATCTAAATGGTGAGTACGATCTGGCTACAGCAATTGAGCTAACAAAGAAAGCAACAAGAAACTATGCCAAGAGACAACTGACATGGTTCCGTCGCGATCCGAGAATTAAATGGTTTTCTCTTGACGGGGAAACAAGAATCACAGTAACATTAGACAAAATAATCCAATATATTTGCAGGAATATTTCCTTTCGTGTAGAATAACATGGTAAAGTTTTGCAGTCTATCTTTAGGAGGTTACGCAATGAGTAAACAGCAGATCAACCTACAGGATTTCTTCTTGAACCAGGTTCGGAAGGAAAGCACCCCTGTTACGATTTTTTTGATCAACGGATTTCAACTAAAGGGAAATATCCGAGGCTTCGATAATTTCACCGTTATTTTAGATGCTGATGGGAAACAGCAAATGGTGTATAAGCATGCCATTTCGACGGTTATGCCGCTAAAACCGGTCAATTTGTCTTGGGAATCAAACCGCAGCCAGGAACCGTAAAAGGGGATAGCAGGATTTCAAGGGATGGGTAAGCTATGAACCGAAAAGGTTATCTACTTTTGCTCATACTTTTTGTAATCCCACTTCTGGTTTTCCCGGTAAGCGGATGCCGGGAAAAGGCCCTGAGGGTTGGAATTCTCCCAAATGAGGAGGCTCTTCCCATATATGTTGCCCAGGAAAAAGGGATTTTTAGCAAACATGGTGTAAACGTGGAGATCGTCCAGTTCCAAAGTGCGGCGGAACGGGATGCCGCCATCCAGACCGGCGCCATTGACGGCGCGGAGGGGGATCTGATAGCGGTAGCCCTCCTGCGCAGCGGAGGCACCCCCGTTAAAGCTGCTACCATAGCCCTGGGCGCAACTCCTTCCGAAGGGCGTTTTGCTTTACTGGCCGCTCCTAATACCTTTACTAACGTTTCTGAAATAAGAAACAAAACAATGGCCATCTCCAAAAACACCATCATCGAGTTTGTAGCAGATGAGATGCTGCAGGCAAAAGGAATCGACCCGGGCAGTGTCCAGAAGGTCAACGTTCCCAAAATGCCCATGCGCCTGGAGATGTTAATGCAGAAACAGGTTGTATCCGCAGTTCTTGCCGAACCGCTTGCGTCCCTGGCAGAGCTTAAAGGAGCTAAAGTGCTGGTTGATGATACGAAGCTTTCAACTAATTTAACCCAATCAATTTTCTTCTTCAGGGAAGATACCCTGAAAAAAAGAAAAGAAGGCGTGCAGAAGTTTTTGCTGGCGTTTGAGGAGGCAGGGCAAGAGGTCACGAAACATCCCGATAAATACAGAAACCTGTTTAACCAGAAAGTACAGGTTCCGCCTGAACTTCAGAACAACTTTCCCATTCCCAAATTTTCGCCCCTCCAGCTTCCAACCAGAGAAAATGTAGATCTTGTAATCGATTGGATGAAAGAAAAAAGGCTGCTGGGAAAAACTTATAGCTACGAAGAACTTGTAGCAACTGATATGATTAAATAAAAGAGAATTATTTAAATAAAGAAGGTAACTGCATGCTTACACTAAATAAAGTAAGTCTGACTTATAAAAACGGTAAAAATGCAGTACCCGCCCTTGAAGATATCAACTTAAACATAATTAAAGGAAAAAGCTACGCTGTAATCGGCCCCTCGGGATGTGGAAAGACATCCCTTCTTTATCTAATGGCAGGATTAATACAACCTACAGCAGGAGAAATACGCCTTGCCGGCAAAGGGTCCGGGAAGCCTCAGCAGAAGACCGCCCTGATATTACAGGAATATGGCCTCCTTCCCTGGAAAACCGTTTGGGATAATGCCGCTCTCGGCCTCAAGTTCAGAAACGTCGTTGGAGAAGAGGCACAAAAAATTCTCTATCCAATTTTCGAAGAATTAGAGTTAACAGAATGCCTTAGAAGGTACCCGAGTCAGCTCAGCGGGGGACAGAAACAGAGAGTAGCCCTCGCCCGGGCCCTGGCTCTGAGGCCGGAACTGCTTTTGATGGATGAACCCCTTTCCGCCCTCGATGCACTGACAAGAGAAAACCTACAGGAACTTATTTTAAAACTGTGGGTGCGGCATCATATAACCCTTATCCTGGTTACACATAGCATTGAAGAGGCGGTTTACCTGGGGCAGGAAATCATTATTCTATCTCCGCGCCCGGGGAAAATCCGTGCGGTTGTCACCAACCCCGGGATGGGCTCAAAAGAATACCGCCACAATCAACTTTTTCATCAAAAATGCTCTGAAATTCGTTCCATTCTGGAGGAAAACGGCCAAAGTGAGCACACAAGCCAGGTCTGTTCATAAGAACAGCGTCACCTCATATATCTTTGCAGTCTTCTTTTTGCTCCTGGGGTGGGAAATCCTTGCGCGGATACTGAACAGCCCGGCCCTGCCCGAGCCTCTACCGGCGCTGATACAATTTATTCGCATTTTTCCCCAGGGGCTCTGGGAACATTTTCTTGTCAGCACTTACCGGGTTGTGTTAAGCCTGTTTTTGGGAATAGCGCTCGCGGTTCCTTTGGGTCTTTATATCGGACGTGAAGAGAAAGTTGACAGTTTTCTGGCACCGCACGTTTATCTGCTTTACCCGATTCCCAAAATAGCTTTGCTGCCGGTCATTTTTATTATCTTTAAGATAGGGGACACCTCCAAGATCTTCCTGATTACGCTCATCATTTTCTTTCAAATACTCGTTACAACCCGTGACGCCGCCAAAAAAGTGCCCCCGGCTTCGATAATCTCCGTTCTATCACTGGGAGCAAGCCGCTGGGAAATTTACCGGAACGTCATTATCCCGGCCTGCCTGCCCGAGATCTTCACGGCAGTAAGAATCAGCCTGGGAACCGCCATTTCCGTTCTTTTTTTTGCAGAGTCATTCGCAACTATAAAGGGATTAGGATATTTTATCTTTGAAACGTGGAGCAGAATCAGCTATACAGAAATGTTTGCCGGCATCCTGGCTTTAAGCCTGCTGGGCTTTTTTCTTTTCTTACTTATTGACTTCCTGCAGCGCCTCTTGTGCCCCTGGCTTTACGTTTGAACACTTTAGGATCTCTAAAGCGTATAATGTCTTAGAGAGAAAAGGGCAAAGAGGTGAAAGTCGTGAATTTCAGGCTGCACCCACAACCCTTGCGGAACGTCCACACCAAGGATAAACACCAGAACCTGTTCTTAAACAATAAAAAAGACGACAATGAGCAGCTGAAACCTGAAATAATAATGCAGGAGCTCAATGCATTAATCGGCTTAACAGAAGTGAAAAACCTCATTTCTGAGATTTATGCTTTCGTACAGATTCAAAAACGGAGGGAAAGAGAAAAATTATGCACCGACCCCCTTGTACTGCACATGATCTTCAAAGGGAATCCCGGTACGGGTAAAACAACTGTAGCCCGGATAATAGGCAAATTATTTCGGGCTATGGGCGTCTTGTCAAAGGGACATCTGATAGAAGTAGAACGGGCAGACCTGGTGGGCGAATACATCGGCCATACGGCGCATAAAACTCGAGAACAACTGAGACGAGCCTTAGGCGGGATTTTGTTCATCGATGAGGCATATTCACTGGCGCGAGGCGGGGAGAAGGACTTCGGTAAGGAGAGCATAGACGTCCTGGTAAAGGCGATGGAAGATCAAAAGGACAACCTGATCCTGATCCTGGCGGGTTACAAAAAGGAAATGGAATGGTTCATCCGCACCAACCCCGGCCTATATTCTCGTTTCCCCCTGCACATCACTTTTCCCGATTATTCGGTAGAGGAGCTTTATCGGATCGGCGAGCTAATGTTGCATAAAAGACAGTATAAACTGGCTCCTGAGGCCCAGGCAGCATTGCGGAGGATACTTATTGAGCAAACTACAAAAGGGAACCAGAACGAAGGAAATGCGCGCCTTGTCCGGAACATCATTGAAAGAGCAATCCGCCGGCAGGCTGTACGTCTTGTAAAAAAGCCGCGATTGACCAGGGAGGAACTGATGCTCATTCAGGCTGAAGATATAATTCTAAATGGAAGGATCAACTGGGTGAACTAGATGACTACCTCATGGAAAAGTTTAGGTACCAGCTCCAACATTGCACCAAAGCTGTTCGATTTGGTGCAGCAGGCGGAAGCAGAGGCCTGTGAAGAGTTCAGGCAAGTTGCAGAAATAGTCAAGGTCAACCAACTGCGGGTCTTAAATGCCTTTCAAAGGGCCGGCATCACCGAATACCATTTGAGAGACGGCACCGGTTACGGATACGGCGATTTGGGGCGGGAGGGCCTGGAAGAGGTGTATGCCTCGGCCTTCGATGCAGAAGCCGCCCTGGTACGCGCGCAGATAGTTTCCGGCACCCATGCAATTACCCTAGGTTTAACGGCTTTGCTAAATACAGGGGATGAACTCCTCTCGGTCACGGGCCGCCCCTACGATACCCTGGCGAGAATCATAGGTATTTCGCGGGAGTCGGGGCGCTCCCTGAAGAAACAAGGAATAGTGTATAAGGAGGTACCTCTAACGGAAGAGGGGCTGCCCGACTATAAAAAGATAAAGGAAAGCATAACCGATAAAACACGGCTTGTCCTCATTCAGCGTTCCCGGGGCTACAGTTGGAGAAATTCACTCAGTATTAAGGAAATTGAGCGGTTGATCTCCTTTATCAAAAACCTTAACCCATCCATCATCTGTTTTGTAGATAACTGTTACGGAGAATTTGTTGAGGATAGAGAACCGACTTATGTTGGGGCGGATCTGATCGCCGGTTCTCTAATTAAAAATCCCGGAGGGGGGTTAGCCCCGGCCGGTGGATACCTGGCAGGAAATAAGGATCTGGTGGCAGAGGTCGCGGATAGGTTATTTGCACCGGGGCTTGGCAATAAAATCGGAACCAACCTTGGTGTAGGCCGCCTCTTTTATCAGGGATTTTTTATAGCCCCAACTGTTGTCGGTGAAGCCGTTAAGGGAGCTATAGTAGCAAGCCGCTTCTTTTCCCTGTTGGGTTTTGAGACGTCCCCGGCTCCAGGCTCACCGCGCACTGACATAGTGCAGGCCATAAAATTGAACAGCCCTGAAGGAATCCTGGCCTTTTGCAAAGGTATCCAGGCGGCTTCGCCGGTGGATTGCCGTGCCACCCCGGAACCCGGTTTCCTTCCGGGTTATCAGGATCCGATTATCATGGCCGCGGGCACATTCGTACAGGGGGCATCAATCGAGCTGACGGCGGACGCTCCCATTCGTCCCCCTTATATTGTTTACCTCCAGGGTGGACTGTCTTACGCCCATACTTTGTACGGGCTGCTACGGGCAGCACAGGAAATGTTAAATGGAGGGTTAATCCTGTGAACACTGTGATTCAAATTGTCACTGTTATAATTCTGATCATAGGTGTATTGATGTCTTTGTTCCCGGTATTACCGGGAATTCCGATTATTTTTGCGGTGTTTCTAGTATATGGGCTAATTGAAGGCTTTCATCACATTACACCTCTTTTTCTTGCTGTAATGTTCATGGTCACAGTTTTATCCTATGTCATAGACAACGTGGCGGGATGGTGGGGTGCAAAAAAATTCGGCGCCAGCAGGGTAGGGGTTTATGGAGCAATATTGGGTGGCACGCTTGGGGTCTTCATAAATCCCGTGCTAGGAATAATTATAGGCCCCTTTATTGGAGCCGTGGTTGCGGAATTAATCTTTTCACGCCGCGCCTTGCAGGATGCCTTAAAGGTAGGGATAGGAACTCTGGTAGGTTTTGCCGGTGGAAGTATCGTTAGATCCATTGTTGCGTTGTTTATGGTTATAGTCTTCTTAAACAGGATATTTTAGGACACTTAATCAATCTTTCTTAATAAACCGATTACTTTACCCAAAATAGTTACATTTTTAGTCCGGATGGGGTCAAGGGCGTCGTTCTCCGGTTGGAGACGAATGCAGTCGTCCTCTTTAAAAAAACGTTTAACGGTGGCGTTGTCACCTAGCAGAGCAACCACAATATCTCCATTTTCCGCCGTGTTCTGCTGCCGCACAATTATATAATCTCCGTCTAAAATACCCGCATTGATCATGCTATCGCCGCGAATAGTTAACATAAATACGTTATCGCTGGATTTTAAAAAGTTGGCGGGGAGAGGAAATGTATCCTCGATATTTTCTACAGCAAGGATGGGTTCACCGGCAGCGACCCGTCCAACCACGGGTACCCTCACCACAGAAGAATTAGCACCAACTAATTCGATAGCACGCGGCTTAGTTGGGTCTCTGCGAATATATCCCATTTTCTCCAAATGAACAAGGTGCGCGTGTACTGTGGAGCTTGACTTTAAGCCAACGGCCTCACCGATTTCCCGGACCGACGGCGGATAACCCCGTTCATCCATAGTCTTTTGAATGTACTTTAATATTTCCTCCTGCCGGTGACTTATCTTTTTGCCCATCTTGTTCCTCCAGGATAAAGGTATTCAGATTTTTTAAGATTATATCATAATATTAGCAAATTGAAAACGTTTGTTCGTTTTATTTAGGTTAAGATTAAGTAAGTTGGAACAACATATATATCAAAATATATCAAAACGGCAATGACACAGTCCTGAAAAAATCAGCCGGCTGATGGTGCTAAGCGGCACATTTTGCTCTATAGAAGACAGATGTCAGTTTCAAGTAATCATTCTTGAAATCAACTTCTTATAATAAGTATTATGTTAACTAATTATCTTGATCCCCTTCTTTTTTATCCCGCACACAATTCATTTTGTAACGTATAAAAGATTCAGAGCCCAAAAAAGCGGGCTCAGCAATGGACAATACGGCAAGCTAGGAATCTTCGATAAAGACGAATCAATCCTCTTTTCATAAATCCTAGAGCGTATTGAACAGACAGTTCGCCATTGTTAACCGCTGCTATGATTTTTTTTTGGTGAGAAGTCAGCGTTTGTTGAACAGGCGGAATATGGAATAAGGTCTTCCAGAAGTGCTCTATCTTTGAAACCTTAACCTTACCAAGAGCTAACTCCAGGTTTGTCTTTGATGCCAAAACACCATCAAACAAATCTTTAAAAGCAGTCTCTACTAGCACTTGTGTTTCATATTTTTTACTTAATTTTCCCCCATGCTTATCAGCAACCTTCTGATACTTAGGGTGATCGGGTATTAAGGAAGAATACATAAGCTTCCTTGCTTGTTTCTCAGATTTGTCTAGCACCTTAATAGTCTTTAAGCGGGTTGGGTGTTTCAGTTTTTTGATAGCCCTAGCTTCAATCTGACGAACCCTCTCCCGGGTAACCCCTAGTACCTTTCCTACCTCTTCCAGAGTCTTCTCCTCTCCATCAGAATTAAACCCATATCGGTAACCGAGCACTAACCTTTCCTTCTCGGATATGTCAAGCCCGTTAAACCACTTGCGTACTTCTTCAAGATATAGTTGGTCGACAATGTCATCTTCTAGACTACTGGTATCAGGGAGATTCTCAAAAAAGCACTGGTCGGGAGGTAGTGGGTTTTCATCTTGTCTTAAGGCTTGGTCCTGAATACTTGTGCGCAAGACCCAACTTAGATCGCTGTTTAGCGAAACGGGTGGTAGCCAAGATGCTAGATCAGTATTCTTGACATCAGGTGGTATTCTCCCTGTCTTTTGAATCTCGTCTATCACCCTCCTTCTTTTCTCTTGCACGTGGACAGGGTGACGCAACGGGCTACCAGCGTTTGCAATGTAGCGTGTGATCTTCTGGCGAATCCAAAAGGTAGCGTATTGTGCAAGAGCACACTTCTTAGGATCCCACCGGCGAATCGCCTGCACCAAACCGAAGATGCCTTCGTGAAGGTAGTCTAGAAATTCGTCTGGACAACGCTCTCCATACTTTTCTGCAATCTTAGAAACCCACGGAAGCCCGGTGATCACTAATTCTTGCAGTGCCTGCCGGTCTCCCTTATCGAATCTTTCCTTGGCATCTCGTTGTCCCTGGAAATTAAGTCTGGGAAGGCCTCTAACTTGCTCAATAAGCAGCTTTACCCCAGGTTGCTCCGCTATTTGATCATGAAGTTCCAATTGGAGCGGGGCATCCATATAGAGATCCTCATCTTGGACCTTCAGTTCGTCCAGAAGAGTCTCGATATCAAGTAAATTATCTATGTCAAGAAGATCAATAAGTTCCTTCGTCTCGTCGAAATTGTTTGTGAGTTCCTCATTGAATTCTTCGATACTCACACCCACCACGTTCCCTATTAGAACAAAGTACGCTTTATCTTTTGTTCGATAGTCTCTCCGCCGCCATGCCTGCTTCGTCTTGGGCGGATAGTGATCCGGGAAACGCTTTCCCGTTCGTCATCAACCAGAATTGCCTCACCTCGTCGGCTGAGATTCCGCACAAAGGTCTTAAGTTCGCCGCCCATGTACGTGGCACTCAAGCGATTAAGAGACTGAATATCATCTATCGACGTAATCTTGTGAGCCAGAATCAAGTCGCACTGCGAAAGTAACTCTAAGTCAATTGCAGATGGCTGCTGCGTGGCAGCGATAAGCCCAAGTCCGGGTTGGCGCCCCTCTTTGACCCACCGAATGAGAACCTCCTTGCACAATGAAGACCCCGACTGGGGCACGAACTGATGAGCTTCATCCATAGCAAGCCAAACTCTCGGCAACTCGGGGCTTAAACCGAACTCTTCTTTTCGCCTTGCTTTCGTTCTGATCGAGAAGAGATTACGTGCAACAATGTCGACCACCAAGTTACGTAGTCCGTGCGAGCCGGGATCAATGATACTTAGGTCAAGGACGTTAATTGCACTTGAAGTGAACATGTCTTCTTTAGCACGACTACTACTGTCTTCGAAGATCCCCCACTTCGAGGCAATGTTTAATCTGTTAAGTAGTGCCTCTTTTGTTTTTTCCTGAGCCCTGGGATCTCTCTTGACTGACCGTTCTAGATCGGCAATAGAGAAGAAATCACCCTTCTCCTGCAAGTCGGAAACGGCGCGGTAGAGAGCAATACCTATCATGTCGTTAACATTCAGGTTAAATAGAAAGCACCAGGCATCGGGAGATAAATCTGCAGGATTAATGCGCAACGATTGAACGTCGACCCCCCGTTCCTGCAAGAGTTCAACAATCTCCTCGTCGCCATAGCAACGTATGGGGTCTCCTGGAACTAGTAAACGTACAGGGAAACCCCTCTCGGTCAAGCCCCACTGATATAGATCGTGAGTCTGGTCGTTATTAGGTAAAGCCATTGTATGGAAGATACCCATAGGATCCGCCAGTACAATAATGGCATCTCCTTGTGCTTTCTCGAAGAGTTCTTCAATTAGAACCCCCATGGTGTATGATTTACCAGATCCTCGCTTACCGCAGATAAATACGACTCGCGACCGGTCTCCCTCAATAACTACTTCTTCGTTACTCTCAATATCTTTGCCGATTCGGAGCAAAACCCGCTGTGGCAAAGGAGCGCCCTCCTTTACTTACGCTAGCCAAATACTCGAAGCAGCGGGACAAAGGACTCTGCCACGCTCACGCCCCCGTGACATCCCCATTCCGTACTCCTTAACCTTCTACGATAGTGCGTCACCGGTAGAGAGAAAGTATTATCCCGCGGGTGCCAAACTCCGAGTTGCCTCAAATTCTCCGGAATGTTTTCCTTCTCGCGATAGTAGCGTACCGGCACTGTCGCTTCCTCAAGAAATACCGCATCCTCTGGAAAGTCACGATCCCAGAGAATACCGTGGTCAGCTGTCACAAATAACAAAAAGGTCAACCTCATCTTCCGCAACCTATCTACCAAATCTTCAACATCCTTCCTGATTGCCTTCAGAAGATGCTCCTTCGGAGGTCGGTCCCTGTGATTATGGGTATATCCATCAAGCCCTGTGCGCACAATCTGCACGTAGGTTCGTTCTTCTAAACGTTCCGTCTCAAGCCATTCCAGAATCTGCTCGAAACCTTCTACTTTTCTTAACTGCCCCTTGGTGAATGTGAAGAACAACTGGTCTGCCAACTCGTTATGCCGATCCCAATACGAAAACCCCACTCGGTTCGAGAACCCGCGTGCAAAAAGCCGTTCGGCTATATGGGGCTTCCCAACCAAACGCCTCATTCCTTCGGGCGTAAGCGACACCCCGTCCACTAAGCAGGGAAGAACCGAATAATCCGGGATGTCTGCAAAGGATAGACCATCAACAACCATAAACACTGCTACCGCTGGCTGCGACGATTCTACAGACTCCACAAAATAGTCCGGTATCTTACTCTGCTTGAATACTCCTGGCATCAAACATAACTCGTGAAACTCTTGCACCAAAAGGAACTCAAATTCGGGGTCCTTGAAAGGGTCATAGGTACATTGCACCTTCGGCAAAAAGGCATGACCGCTCGATATAGCTTCGTTTTGACCTGCAAAAATTACGGTTGGCATATCAGCTAGCGGGTGAAAGCGATTGACTGCAATCCTGAATTCCGACAGTGATGGAAACACGACAACCCTCTTGCCTAGCTTTACTTTGAGCCAGGGATTCCAGGCGGTAATGACCGGGGTCTTTTGCAGCAATGCAATAAACTCATCAAGACTTAGCTGTGCGGTCATCCTATGACGATCACGTCCTGGTGATGGGTTTTGCTTCCAGGTTTACGCGCCCCTTTTTGTATAGTCCGATAACAGCAGGCAAGATGTCCTCAACAGTGCGATAATAAGGGCTCTCGTTGAATAACTGAACGAAGGCTTCTGTCAGATTCCCGTTATGTTTTACGATTACTTGGAGAACTTTTTCCTCGTAGGGTTCCAACGGAGTTTTAGCGATTTCGTGTACTGTTTTCGCGACCTGATCGTTTAGACTTGCAATAGTACCTTCTGGTTCAATAAATGGCTTTAAGCCCGCAAGCCAGCTTTCAAGTTTTCCTGTGTCAGAAACCATATCATCGGTAAGGCACTGAAACAGGTCTTGAAGGGTTCTGTCTACTTCAATCCACTCACTCTCAATGTCAGAAGCCTCATCCATACTCTTTAACCCGTAGATCCTCTTTGCCTTGAGAATTTCGTTCCTCATGTTATCGAGGTATTGCCTTGCCTTAATGCGTACATCTTCTAAGTATTTTCTAACGTCCTGCAGAAGCCGCTTGTGGCTAAGGTCGGGGTTTGCGTCATCGTACCGAGCATCTAGATCCACTCTGCTGATCCCAGCATTTTCTAGAAGCTTCCTGTACGCCTCGACGAGCGCGAGAAAGGCCTTACGTCGTTCCTGGACTGCCCTTTCCCACTGATCCTGAAGAGCCTGAACCTTGCCCTGAAATACCTCCCAATCAGCCAGAGCGTCTAGTTTCTTGTTGGCAAGATGCTCCTTGATTTTAAAGACGATATCCTGGTTGAGTTCATCTAATAAAGCGGAGGCAACCGTATTATTGTCCTTCTGCTGCAAAAGCTGTAACGTGAATTGCGAGACATTACCAGCGAGAGCAAACCATTTCTCGAAATTGGCAATCTGTTGTTCCAGTTGCTTCCAGCTACGGTCCAGCTCGTTCAGCCTTTCCTGCCCCTCACTTCCAGAGTCCTTGAGAGATCGGAGAAGCCGGATGCGGTTTCCCTTGGACTTTTCCTGTTCATACTTGTTCAAAGCCTCCTGCAAATTGCGACGCAAAGACTCGTAGTTTTCCTGTTGCCGCATGAAACGGTTCTCTAACTGTACCTGCAAGTCTTGCAGCAAGGGAGAGAAATCTGTGACAGGGATAGATTTCTTTTTTGAATCCAAGAGATTCGGGAGTGCACGGTTCTTTCCCTGGATACATAGCTGGATCTGTCCATGAATCTTCTTGGCGGTATCAACAATCCTGCGGGCCACGTATTGTCTAAGCGCACTGGTTAGTAAATCCAGCTCATGCTGTTTCTCATCGAGTGCAACTTCAATGTCCTTATTCGCTCTTTCCTCCTCAATGAGTCTGTTGATGTCAGCGAACAATTCCCACTTAGTGTTCCCAAAGACCTCTACTGGATTAACTTTATCTACTGCTCTGACCTCATTGAGTTCTTCAACGAAGGATTGATACGCCTGCAAAAGCTCGGTAGCTGTGTGCTGACGTAAACTCTCATGCAGTACTTTCTGCCCTTTAACTTCTGTCTGACCGCAGTAACCGCGAGCAATCAAAAGGCGAACAACGTAGTTGATCTCATCCTCCAGATAGCCCATTTCGGATGCTTTGTTAAATATCGAGAACAGTGGGATGGCTTTTACTTTTTTACCGTGTACCATTATTCCATATTGGCTCGCCTTAAGCTCCTCCAATACCCTTTTTTCTAAAGGATGAAGCTTCAGGCAGACAGACGCATTGCTATCGTCACGGGTTCCCTGCCAGTCAAGTAGATCCATCAGGCTTGCCCAATGACTCTTTACAGTCTCACGGAAAGTCGCGTGGCTGGAATACCCAAACTTGTTAGCAATCCTGCTTTTCGTGTCGGTTATCTCAAGATGCCCGCGCTTCTGAGCGAGAGAAAGTAGAGGCTCGGTTGAGCTTTCAAGAGCTTGTACATATTTCTCAAGGATCTGGGAGGGCACCGCCTTTAACGTAACATAATTAGGAAACATCCTGGCAAAGATTTCAGCAAGTAACTGTTCTAAAAAAGTTTCCCCGATAGGGAGATTCTTGTACCCTGAGTTGGATCGCAATTCCTCTGAGAAAAGTTCCTTTATAACCCGTTGAGTTATGCTGGTCTCTACAAGAAACTGCGCCAGTCTCTTTTCTTGCTCCCCGATAGCTTGAGACTGAAGGATCATTCGATCTAAAAAGTCGGAAATAGAAAGCAAGAGAAGCGGTGTCACATCACGTGGGAGAAAGATGTCCCGTAGTCTGGTAATGTCGCCGGGAATCTGGTGCGTGTTAATAGTACGCCCGACCGCTAGCCGAAGGCGACATTCCTTGGGGTTTGGATATTCCACACTATGTGTTGCGCCTTCGGTAGCATCGAGAAGGATAACAACCCCAAGGTGCACATCTTCGGTATCAACACTCCATAATTTGTTGTCGCAAGTAACGCGCAAGTTAACTCTCCGAAGAGGGTATTCCTTCGAAGGACCTCCAAAGATAAGGACTTGTTTGAAGTCACTGATTCCGTTAGGGTCTTTCCATTCAGAATACCCTATCCAACCTATCACTTCTGTCCCCTGTCGCTTACGCAAAATTTTCGGGAGTACAAAGTTCCAAAACGCACGAAGAGCAGTTCGCCTGACGCTGGCATCCTTGGGGTTGTAGCGGTTCCGGAATAACCTGAGCGTTTCTGTGATCTTGTCTCCTTCATCGACAACTTTGTACACTCGCAGGGTAGGACCAAGCACTTGAGTGATTACATGATCCCCTAGGTGTTTTCTTGTTATGTCATCCAACCGTTCCTTTAAGCCATAGCGTTCCGCAACCTGTTCAGGACAGCCATCAGGAAACGCAGCGAGGAGCTGAATTGCCCGCTCTGTTTCGGGACCCTCGTCCTGATGTATATTGCTCAGAGCTGACAAAGCCCCCTTCGTAGAGGACTCCTTGCCATCAAATATTACGATTCCTGAAGTGTAGTCCCGGACGAAGTCAAAGATATCGTAGGGTTCGCCCGTATCTTGATATTTAAGAGCCGCACGTTTGAACGTAGCAACCACGGATCGCGGTCCATTGAAGAAATCCGTTCTGATGCAGAACTGCCCCAATGCGGTCAGCACATCCTGTGTGATACTAGCTCTTTCTTCAATAGTCAAACCGAACGCTTTAGACATCTGATCCCAGAGTGTCTTAGGAAAGACCGCACCATACACCTGATGAAGATTCAGGATGACTTGGTGAGCGCCCAGTCGCTGCGTGATGTCCCCACTCCTGAGACGAATCTCGGAAAACTTATCCTCGGGCATGAAAAAGACTAACCCCAGAGGGCGATCTTCCTCCAGCACACCCCATACCAATTCAGTGAGTCGGCTAATATTAGCATCGCTGTCGGAGCTAAATTCAGCGAAAAGTTTAAATTCGTCTGGAATAACAAGCAGTCCCTTAAACCCTGCTCGAAGAACAATGTCCGTGGCTTTCCTCAAGTACCTAAGAACGTTTGAAGGCAGAGCATCCAGTCTAAGGCTCCCCTGTTGTTGCAGCCTTAATAGAATTTCGCGTGCCTTATCTTGGGATACACCGTGTTCCTGGGCTATTTCATGAACCCATTCTTCATTGGTGCGCAATCGGACTTCCCGGTATGTCCCTTCGAGTTCCTCCACAAGCTCGGGACGACGATCTTTGACTCTATATATGACCCAGGCATGGGTTGCTTCCAGGATATCGTTTACCATTGTGCACATGAAAGGGGGAATAGCTATTACTTCAGCAGTTTGGCTAACGAACCATAGCTCTATAGCAGCTCCAGTCTTCCCGTAGCCATACGGTGCGTAAACAGCCCCAAGAACTGGGCGTCCAGAAGAAAGCTGCGTAATAACACGATCCCAGCGCTCACGTATTTCAGGAATCGAAACGTAAGTAGCATAATGCCTACCGTACCGCTCATCGCAAAGGGCTGGGTTATCCCGGAGTACCTGGACAGCAACAGTCGTAATAATCGGGTCTTTCCGGATTATGTCTTTTAAAGACATATTCCTCACCCCACCTGAATACAGAAATAGTTCCACAAAAACCCTGGTTCAGGTTCTGTAACCGCTCTCAACGGCCCCCCAAAACCCCTGATGGTTTCAGCAACGAAAGCCAGGTCTTCAGCAGTAAGACTTAATTGTACTTGAACTATGTGGTCGTTAATTGGCTCCCTGCTCAGAAGGATGACACTGTTCGCATACTCTAAGGCTTCACCGTAAAGAATTCGGGATTGCATTCGGGTGAAAGGCGCATCATCAATAACGATTATTTCTGCTTTCTCCATTTTGCCGGACGGATCAGGTAAGTACAGCGCCCCCAACTCCCGGGCCAACACCCACCCTACGAACGTCTTTCCGACCCCGGACTCACCATAAAGGTTAAGCCGATTAGCATAGCGAACTGCCTTCTGGAGAAAGGAAAAAGCCGCTCGCTGGTTGGGGCTTAGCAGTTGAAAGGTTGCCGACTCTTTCACTTTGTTGTGAAGTCGGATCCAGTCAACCATGTCTAAAGATCCTCCGTTAGGTTAGGAGGCTGATGAAGACGCACGAAGTATCCCCAGCCTGCCTCAATCTCAAACCAAGGGAAGCGCTGTTCGGATTCCTTTAACATCGCATTTAGTACCCCGTCGTCAACCAAGCATAGTATTGCTATTTCCTTAAAACTTGCATCATCCAGAGCAAGGAGCTCCCCATAACCCACACCCTGACGTGAGTAAAAATGGTCGATTGCTAAGAGTGCCAGTTCAGGGGGAGCAAAAGGTCTGCGCTCAAAACGCTTTCCGTCGTAAACAGGTGGCTGAAGTCTCTGAACCCAGTCGAGTACACCTCGAATAGTTCCGACGCTGAGGGATACATCATATTCATCAGGAAATTGCTCTAACAAATCCAACATAACTCGTTCCAGTAAAGTACGGTTGTTAACAGGAGCTGACGTCAAACTCCACAAATGCTTGCAGACCGTACGGTAGGTCCAAGAAAACCGGTTTACATCTGGGTTTGATGCATCCCACAGCGTAAAATGGTAAAAGTGTAGTAGATCAAAGAATAAAGCCGGATGATTAGACAAGACTTGTGCACACACCTGTCCCCGCTTCGTTAATTCAAGACCGTTCTTTTCTAAAAGACCAAGCTTCCGCATACGGGTTAACTGCTCGCCAAGTGTTCCAGTTTTTTCTCCCAATGCCTCAAGGGTGCATCGTAATTCTTCGAGGCTCTGAGGCGCCTCATTCACCAGAACCTGAAAAACTGCCAAAATAGCTTCAGGAGTTGCCTGATATCGAACGTGGAAGGAGTCCGCCATAGTATACTACACCTTTCTACACCTTTTCTATATTTTCTATATTAAGGAGTTTTGTGTAGTTTGGAGACCATTGTAAGATAATGTTCCTGGCTTCGGGTTGTATATTAACTCTATTAAGAGCCTCAACAGTCTCGACCATGGATAAAAGATTATGCAACACGCGTTTATCGCGGCTCTTCGAGATCTCGCGGAAATCCCGACAAAATGGACATTCGTGACAGGTCAAGTCTTTTAACTGCAAAAAGGCATCTTCGCTGAGAGTCCCTTTACCTTTCTCGAGCCTCCGGAATGATACATTGTACGCACGTGTAAAGGGAAAATAGATGTTTCCGTAAGCAGCAGCTTTAATCCATCCACTACTATCGAAAGAAGTGACCCCTGTAGTGCTAAGAATATAGGCGGTTGGAGGATTTCCAACCCCGAAAATGTGCAATCGGATTTCCGGGTAGAGACAACGAATAAAGGCGATGCTCTCAAGGGATCTCTTATCGAGAATATTGATACTTGAGTCAGAACCACGAGTTCCGAAGCTGCCAAACCCTAACTGCTTTATTCCTAATCGTTTATAGTTCACCAGACAGTAATGTATTTCGTCTAGGCTTCTTCCATGAATTACCCCAATAGTCTTGTCCCTCAAATGAGAGGGCAGTTCCCAATAGAACTGCCGCCCGCCTTCAACTGTTATACCGCAAATTATCTTAACCTTAAATCATAGGTTTCTGGTCAAAATATTTTATTAAATATTTCTTTTCTGGGCAAAATAACGTGACTCCTTTTTGTCACGATATTTTATTTTCGGGGGGAA